>NZ_JBDNWF010000006.1:0-103215 GCF_047721125.1 Acetobacter papayae
AGTGCCAGTGCCAGTGCCAGTGCCAGTGCCAGTGCCAGTGCCAGTGCCAGTGCGGAGACGGGGGCAGGGGCGGCGTGCGCCTTTCTGGCCCCGGGGGGGAGTCTGCCAGTTGTTACCCGGCCTTTCATGCTGCATGACACGCAGGTTTTGTGTAATCACGGTTATGCCGTGCTGGTTTCCGCTGTAACGCACACGCCCTTATGGGCGGCAGAGCATCTGTCGCGTGAGAGCGTGCGGTCGGCATCCCACCTGCATCGGGCGGGGTCGTTTTATGAAGATACCCGTTGGCCCGGTACTAGCCATTTGAGCGACTTCGCCCATTCAGGCTACACGCGCGGGCATCTGGCCCCCAGTGCGGACCAGCCCGACCCGACGGCACAGTTTGAAACCTTTGCCCTCTCCAATATCGTGCCGCAGACGGCATCGCTCAATCAGGGGCAGTGGGCACGGATCGAGCGAACGGTGCGAAGTCTGGCCCGTAAGGAAGGCGAGCTTTATGTGGTGACAGGGCCAGCCTTCCACACCAGTCCTATTCCTACCATCGGTCAGAGCGGTGTTTTTGTGCCGAGTTCGACCTGGAAAGCCGTTTATTCGCCCCGTCGCGGGCGGGCTGGGGTGTATGTATGTAAGAATGTTAAAGGCCCACCACGCTGCGATACGGTGTCGGTGGCAACACTGATCCGCAATACAGGTGTGAACCCTTTCCCCGCTTTGCCCGATACGGTGCAGAATACTTTCTGGCATCTGCCATCGCCCCGCCGTCTGGATGAGGGTGGCTGAGGCGACAGAACGAGCACACACGGTATCCACGTCGGATGTACCCGTTATTCACAGACTTACCCGCCGGAGTATCCACGGAATCTGTGGACGAATCGCAATGGGGCCCTACGACGCCGTAAAGGCATGGTAAATCACCGTGCATTGTGGTGAGAAGCGCTTGCAAAATAAAACTCAAATTGAGTTATAGAAATATTAAATAATGTCCCTGTAATATTTTTTTTAGATTGCACGCAATTGAATGGCGTGGGTCAGGACACTATGTTTTCACAGGGTGGGGTAGGGAGTTTTGCTGTCTGCTCCCGATTATATGCTGAGATGGAATAAATATCATGCGTCTTAAATTCTCCCTTCTGGCTGCGGCAGCTCTCATGGTTAGCGTTGTTCCGGCTCAGGCTGAAACCCTTCATGCCCGGTGGGAGGAATACAAGGCTGGTCGGGCCATGCGCCATCTCTCAGCAGACGGGCAGAAAGCCATGGCAGACGTTTTGCAGGCACGTGACCTTTTGAGTCAGGGCAAAACCGATGCGGCAATCCCGCTTCTGTATGACGCGCAGAAGCGCTTTGCAGCCGCGGCTACGGATAACCATCGTTTCATGGCGGCGGAAAGCCAGTTGCAGCCCGCGCCGAGCCACCCGACCGCAGCAGACCACAAGCCGGTAACCGGGTCGGTGACATGGGTTCCTGTCGGTGGAGAACTGGTCGTAACCGATACGCTCGCACCTGAGAAAAAAGCTGCAATCCAGACTGCTAACAAGCAGTTGAAGGCCGGGCAGACCCAGCAGGCACAGGAAACACTGGCCGTTGTTGGGCAGGATACGGATTTCATTATTGCTCTGGCACCGCTTGAGCCCTCGCAGGGCGCTCTGAACCGTGCGAAGGTCTTTACGGAAGGGCGCCTGAGTTCGCAGGCGGTTGATGCCCTGAACGACCTGCTGGATGGAGTCGTGTTTGTGTCTGATGACTTTGTGGAACAGCAGGCTGCTTCTCCCACGGCATCGGCCCCTGCCAACACAGCCCCTGCGACTCCTGCTGCCTCTGCTCCAGTAGCCGCTCCGGCTGCGGCTCATTAATTCAGTCAGATAAGGTTCAGGCATGCGGGCGTTATGTGCCTCATGCCTGAATACTGGCGGTTAATCGCTATTTTTTCACGACGAAATGGCGGTGTAACCAGGAATCAGGCCCGAGAAAAAGGGCCTGATTTTTTTTGTTGCATTAGATGAGAATGTTTCTTATTATCAAAAAGTCACGGCGATGATGGTATCAAGCTGGTGGGGCAAGGGGCATCGCCGTGACACGCCATCCCCGGCGTTTTATCAAGCGATCTCGTACCCCCGAACCCTGCGGTCAGGCTTGCATCCCCGTCAAAGCCGCAGGGGTGTTGCACTCTCCTTGCCCCACCAGATTTTCCTTTCAGTTTTTCAGCGTTTGCCTTCAGGCAGGGCGCGATAGGGCACAACGCCACGGGCATCATTGCCTGTATCGAGCGCGCGGCCCGATACAGGTAGCGAGCGGTGGCTGCAATTATCCCGCACGCAGGCCCGGCAACCGGGGCCGATTGGTACCACAAGGCTGTGGTCTTCCATGTTCAGGCCCGCCGCATAAACCGTCTCCTGACCATTGGCGATGGTGCAGCCCAGTACGATGGCAATCTGGCGTGGCTTGTCGGCATAGGTCAGGCCTTCGCGGCTGACGGTGCGAGCAATGTTGAGGTAGATCGAATCATCGGTTGTTTGGGAAAGCTGCACCTGTATCTGTCCCGGCGTGGCAAAGGCCCGGAAAACATTCCACAGCGGGCAGGGGCCACCAAAGCGGGCCAGTGCAAAACGGTTTCCTGAAAAACTTTTGAGAATATTGCCTGCTATATCCAGTTTAAGAAAATAGAACGGAATGCCTTCCTGCCCCGGCCTTTGCAGGGTGCTGAGCCGGTGGCTGACCTGCTCGAAGCTCACACCAAAATGGCGGCGGATACAGTCAATGTCGTGGCGGGTCTGGTCTGCCACGTGCAGGAGCCGCGTGTAGGGCAGCAGCAGCGCTCCGGCAAAGTAATTGCCCAGATAAACGCGGGCCAGCGCAATGGCGTTGGTATCTTTGGGGCCTTCGCGCCGTAGAATGCGCGTAATAAGGGTATTGTGCTCAAGCTGGCCGATAATCTGGGCCAGATAGAACAAGGTGCTTTCCGGTGGCTGGTTGGGGGGCAGCAGGATACGGCGCTTTTGCCGGTCTATGCGCCAGACCAGACCTCTGGCTTCCATATCGGCATCTGGTGCCAGTGTCAGGCCGTGCTGGCTGAGTAGGTGGGCGGCAAGGGCTGTGCCGAGTGAGCCATCTTCTATCTTCAGGTTTTCGTAAAAGAGTTCGGCGGCGCGGTCGAGTTCATGAAAGTAGTTGCGGTGCTCCTGCACCCAGTCGCCCACGGTTTCGTAAGGTTCCTGCGGAAGAGAAAACGTAGCTTCATCCTCGCGGCGTTCGCGTTCGGCGGCATAGGCACGGTAGAGAGACAAAAATGCATCGCACAGGTCTGGGCTCTGGCGTACGGCCTCAGCCATTTTGACCAGCGGTAGCGGGCTGTTCTTGAAAAGCGGGTCGGCCATGGTTTCGCGCAGGGCCTGCACCTTATGCGCCTCGCGGGTATCGCTGAACCATGCCGGGGTGATGGTAAAATGCTCGCACAAGGCCTGTAGCAGATGGTCGGGCACGGGGCGGTGGTCACGCTCCATCTGGTTGAGATAGCTGGGCGAAATATCAATAATTTCCGCTAAAGAGGCCTGAGTAAGGCTTTCGCGCTGGCGGAGCTGGCGCAGGCGCGGGCCTGCAAAGAGTTTGGTCTTGTTCCTGGGCATGGGACGGACTTCGCAGACTTTGCAAACGGGAAAATTCCCTTCGCCTCTTTTTACTCTTATCTGCCTCCTGTTCCACACAACAGTCTGCGACATTTGGCGTGTCGTCATACCAGACCAAAGGTTGGACCAATGCAGTATCATGATGTTCGAGTGCATCCGGAAAGTGATCGTCTGCCGCGCGCGGATCAGCTTGCGTGGAAGATTGCCGAGGTTGCGGCGGACCCCGTGGCGGTGGAAGAGTCTGTCACGGACATGATCATCAACCGCGTGATCGACAATGCATCGGTGGCGGTTGCCTCGGTCAACCGTCATCCGGTCATGAGTGCGCGGGCCGAGGCACTGGCGCACCGCCGGGCTGATGGCGCAACCCTGTTCGGTATGGGGCCGGATGTGCGCGTGCATGCCGAATGGGCAGCATGGGCCAACGGTACCGCCGTGCGTGAGCTGGACTACCACGATACATTTCTGGCGGCGGAATACTCCCATCCGGGCGATAATATTCCGGGTATTCTGGCCGTGGCGCAGCAGTGCCGCCGGAGTGGCGCGGATCTGATCCGCGGCATTGCAACGGGTTATGAAATCCAGATCGATCTGGTGCGGGCAATCTGCCTGCACAAGCACAAAATCGACCATGTAGCGCATCTTGGCCCGTCGGTTGCCGCGGGTATTGGCACGCTGCTGCGTCTGCCCCCCGCTATTGTCTATCAGGCAATCGGGCAGGCCCTGCATGTAACAACGGCCACGCGCCAGAGCCGCAAGGGCGAGATTTCCTCATGGAAAGCCTACGCTCCGGCCCATGCAGGCAAGATGGCAGTTGAATCCGTTGATCGCGCCATGATGGGTGAAACATCGCCCACCCCCATCTATGAAGGGGAAGACGGCGTGATTGCCTGGATGCTCGATGGTAAGGACGCCCGCTACAGCGTGCCGCTCCCTATGGCGGGTGAGCCCAAGCGCGCCATTCTGTCGTCCTTTACCAAGGAACATTCGGCCGAATATCAGAGTCAGGCGCTGATCGACCTTGCCTTCCGCATGGGCAAGAAGATCACGAACTGGGATGATGTCGCCGATATCCTGATCGAAACCAGCCACCACACCCATTACGTGATTGGCACTGGCTCCAACGATCCGCAGAAGTTCGACCCCGGTGCCTCGCGCGAGACGCTGGATCATTCGATCATGTATATCGTGGCCGTGGCGTTGCAGGATGGTGAATGGCATCAGGTGCGTTCCTATGCCCCCGAGCGGGCGCGCAGGCCGGATACGGTGCGGCTGTGGCAGAAGATCCGTACGGTGGAAACACCAGACTGGACGGCCCGCTATCATGAAGCCGACCCCAACAAGAAAGCCTTTGGCGGGCGCATCATCATCCGCATGAAGGATGGTTCCGTTCTGGAAGATGAACTGGCCGTGGCCAATGCGCACACGCTGGGGGCCACGCCGTGGGTGCGGGCAGATTATATCCGCAAATTCCGCATGCTGGCCGAAGGTGTCGTGCCGGAAGCGGAAGTGGCGCGGTTTCTGGAAATCGTCCAGCGCCTGCCTACGCTTGAGGCGGGGGAACTGCATCTGCTTGAACTGCTCATTCCCGCACAGGACATGCAGCAGAATACCGCGCAGGGCATTTTCAATTTCGGGCAGGTGCAGGGGGCTGCGGCCATCCGCCAGCCTGCCGAGCTGACATCCTGACACAGGAAAAGAAGAGGGGAGCAGAACAGTGACCGCCGAACTGCATAAAAAACCCAAGAAATCCGTGGCTCTTTCAGGAACAGCCGCAGGCAATACGGCGCTGAGCACGGTCGGCCATAGCGGTAACGACCTGCATTATCGCGGTTACGATATCCGCGATCTGGCCAGCACCTGCACGTTCGAGGAGGTTGCTTACCTGCTCATACACGGCTACCTGCCCAATAGCGCCGAGTTGGAAGGCTACAGGCAGCGCCTGTGCGGCATGCGCGATATTCCTGATATCGTAAGGGCTGCACTGGAGCGTCTGCCTGCGGCCACCCATCCTATGGATGTGCTGCGCACTGCCGTATCGGTTCTGGGCTGCGCCCTGCCGGAGCGGAGCGACTGCCCCGCCGCCGGTGCGCGAGAGATCGCGGACAGGCTGGTGGCCAGCACGGGGTCAATGCTGCTGTACTGGTATCACTACTCCAATCACGGCAAGCGGGTTGAAACCAGCACGGATGATGAGAGCGTAGGCGGGCACTTCCTGCACCTTCTGCACGGCAGAAAACCGCAGGAGGACTGGGTGCAGGCCATGCACACATCCCTCATCCTGTATGCCGAACACGAGTTCAATGCCTCTACTTTCACGGCGCGTGTGGTGGCGGGAACGGGGGCGGATATGTATTCGGCCATTACGGGGGCCATTGGTGCCCTGCGTGGCCCCAAGCATGGGGGGGCCAATGAGGTGGCGCTGGATATCCAGCAGCGCTACCACACGGCCGATGAAGCCGAGGCGGATATACGCCGCCGTCTGGCGGAAAAGGAAGTGATCATCGGTTTCGGCCATCCGGTTTACACGATTGCCGACCCGCGCAGCGATATCATCAAGGATGTCGCCCGTGACCTGTCGCGCCGCAACGGCAGCATGCGCCTGTATAACGTAGCGGAGCGCATAGAGCGGATCATGGCTCAGGAGAAAAGGATGTTTCCTAATCTCGACTGGTTCAGCGCCGTTTCCTACAACGCCATGGGTATCCCCACGGCCATGTTTACGCCTGTGTTTGTCATGGCGCGTGTTACGGGCTGGTGCGCGCATGTCATGGAACAGCGTGTGGACGGCAAGATCATCCGGCCTTCGGCCAATTATGTCGGCCCCGATGTGCGGCCATTTATTTCCCTGCGCGAACGCGATGGGTTGGAGAACGCAGCATGACCTACCTGATCGGAGCGGATATGAACGCAATCCCCGCGGGGAAGCGGTTTCGCGCTCTCATGAGCCAGAAAGGCATTATGCAGATTCCGGGTGCCCATAACGGGCAGGCGGCCCTGCAGGCGAAAGATAACGGGTTCAATGCCCTGTATCTGTCAGGGGCGGCTATGACCGCCAGCATGGGGCTGCCTGATCTGGGGATCATTACCGTGGAGGATGTCTGTTTTTTCATCCGCCAGATCGTGCGTTCAAGTGGGTTGCCGCTGCTGGTTGATGGCGATACGGGCTATGGCGAAACCCTCAACGTCATGCACATGGTGCGGGCTTTTGAAGATGCGGGTGCGGCTGCGGTCCATATCGAGGATCAGATACTGCCCAAGAAATGCGGCCATCTGAACGATAAAAAGCTCGTTTCGCCGCAGGATATGGCGCAGAAAGTGGCTGCTGCTGCAAAGGCCCGACGTGATATGGTCATTATCGCCCGTACGGATGCCGCAGGCTCCGAAGGGATCGATGGTGCGGTGGCCAGAGCCCGCCTGTATTACGAGGCCGGGGCGGATGCGATTTTTCCAGAAGCCCTGACATCTGTTGAGATGTTCAAGGAGTTTGTCAGACGTCTGCCTGATGTGCCGCTGCTGGCAAACATGACGGAGTTTGGCCGCACGCCTTACCTGAGTGCCAGCGAGTTTGAGGAAATGGGCTACGCCATGATTATCTGGCCTGTCAGCTCCCTACGGGCAGCCAACAAGGCGCAGGATGAGCTGTACAAAACTATTGCCCGGACAGGTGGCACTCGTGATATGCTTGAAAACATGCAAACCCGCGAGGAACTTTACAAGACTATCCGTTATTATGACTATGAAGCTCTCGATGCGGGTATTGTTTCTACCGTGTTGCCGCATATTGGTCAGCCTGATCGGAGTGCCGCCTGAATATCGGCTGACTGTGTAAACATTTTTTCTGTCCCGAACAAAAATAATAAAAAGGGGAACGGAGTCATGACAGACACAACAGTGATACCTAACGGTTTTTACGAAAGCTATCCCGCTCTCATGTCCGCTCAGGGGCTGGATTCCATGCGTGAGCATGCCAGCCGTGACCCTGACGGGTTCTGGCTGCAACAGGCCCAGCGCGTGCACTGGCATAAAAAACCCACGCGCGGGTTTAGCGGCAGCTTTACGGGTGATGTCTCAATCCGTTGGTTCGAGGATGGGCAACTCAACGTGTCCGTCTGCTGCCTTGACCGGTTCCTGACTGAAAAGGCCGATCAGGTTGCGCTGATCGCCCATCGCGAAGGGCATGGCCCGGCTGAAAAACTGACCTACACCATGCTGCATGAGCGTGTGTGCCGCCTTGCCAATGCCCTGAGCCATCTGGGGGTTGAAAAAGGCCAGCGCGTGGCGATCTGCCTGCCCATGTGTTCCGAGGCCGTTGTGGCCATGCTGGCCTGCGCGCGTATCGGGGCTGTGCATGTGGTGCTGTTCGGTGGTTTTTCCGCTGAAGGCATTGCAGAGCGGCTGGTGGACAGTCAGGCGGTGGTGGTCATTACCGCCAGCACCGCACGCCGTGGCGCGAAAATGGTGTCGTTCAAGGAAACTATGGATGCAGCGTTGCAGCGGGCTGGTGCGTCCAGTGCCGTACATTCCATGCTGGTGGTGCGCACATCGGACGAACCGGTGATGATGCTGCCGGGGCGTGACCATGACTATCATGGTTTTGTCGATCATTTCGAAGCGGATTTCGTGCCGGTGATCATGAAGGCGGAAGACCCGCTTTTCATGCTTTATACCTCTGGTAGCACCGGCAAGCCCAAGGCCGTGGTGCATAGCTGTGGCGGCTATATCGTGTGGGCAGCTTACACCATGGGCATGGTGTACACCTTCCGCCCTGACGATGTGCTGTGGTGCACGGCGGATGTGGCATGGATTACGGGCCATACCTCGGTTGTGTACGGGCCGCTGGCCAATGGCGGTACCACCATGATTTCCGACAGCCTGCCCGGCCACCCTTACCCCGGCCGGTGGTGGGATCTGGTGCAGGAAAACCGGGTGACCATGCTGTTCACGGCCCCGACAGCCGTGCGGAGCATGATGGCCGAAGGGGATGAGGTGGTGAAAAAGCGCGACCTCAGCTCGCTGCGTCTGCTCGGGGTGGCAGGCGAGCCGATCAGCCCGGATGCTTGGCTGTGGTACCATGACGTGGTGGGCCAGAAGCGCTGCCCCGTTGCTGATACATGGTGGCAGACCGAAACGGCAGGGGTGGTGCTGGGGCCGGTGCCGGGTGCGCAGCCGCTCAAGCCGGGTTCTGCCAGCACGCCACTGCCCGGTGTGGCCATGCGGGTGATCGACCCGCAGGGCAAGACTGTGGAAGGAGCCGGGGAGGGAGCGCTGTGCATTGCCCGTTCATGGCCCGGTCAGGCGCGGACAATCTGGGGGGATCATGCACGGTTCGTGCAGACCTATTTCAGTGCTGCTCCCGGCCTGTATTTTACAGGGGATGGCGCGCGGCGTGATGCGGACGGCTATTACTGGATTACCGGCCGTATGGACGACGTGATCAATATTGCAGGCCACCGTCTAGGCACGGCAGAGGTGGAAGACGTGCTGGGTGAAGACCATCGTGTGGTGGAGAGTGCCGCGGTGGGGATTCCTCATCCCGTCAAGGGCGAGGCGCTGGTGGTGTTCGTCATTCCGCGTAAGGATGCGGCGGGTGAGCTGACGGAAGACGGCATAGGGCGTTTTGTGGCCAAGCAGCTTGGCCGCTATGCAGCACCCGAGGCGGTCTATCTGGTACCTGATCTGCCCAGAACGCGTTCGGGTAAGATTGTCCGCCGCCTCCTGCGTAAGATCGCACAGGGCGAGACGGAAAATTTTGGCGACCTGTCGGCACTTAACGACATGGCGGTGGTCAAGATCCTGTGCGACAGGGTGTGGGCGCAGTCCACTTTTGGAATGGGGGTTCCCGAGCAGGCCAGGGCTTGAACCTCAGCTAAAGTCCTGCATGACGGGCTTGCCAGGCGCGGCAAGAGTGAAAGGTCAGGGAGTGTTCCCTGGCCTTTCCATTTATGCGGTGTTCAATCCTGTAATGTAGCGATGTCCAGGCGGCGCACGGATAGAAAAGGCGGGCGAACGTTTTTTTTGGTGGCGGGCAGGGGCGGTAGTATGTCCAGCACACTGTCCCGTGGGGAGTAGCGCGACCCCACCATGACAGGAAGTTGACTGGAACTGGGAACAGAGCCCAGTGCTATAAGTGTCGAGATAGCTGGTAGAAGTCGGAACATAAAGCACGCCTTTTCGCTGCCGCTCGTCCATTCTGCGCGTTTATCATTTAATGAAGCATTAAAAATGTTTTTGTGAAACTATTTCCATCGGTTTTGTTCTGCCTATTCAGTAATACGCTTTTTACAATTCGTGTTCAGGCAGGGCAGAGCGGGTGCGCTCCGTCTTTCAGGCTACAGGGGCGGGAGGAACTGGTGTAATGGTGCTCTCACTGCCAAAACCGGACGAGCGTAGCACGGCCCGTCATGTCGTTATCGCCTCTTTTCTGGGGTGGATGCTTGATGCCTGTGACTTCTTTCTTGTGCTGTTCACGCTTGATAATGTCGCACATGGCTTTGGTGTATCCCTTGAAGCCATTCTGCTGGCCCCCACGCTGACACTGGTGACAAGGCCTATAGGGGCCTTTCTGTGCGGGCGTGCAGCGGACCGCTATGGGCGCAAGCCGGTATTGCTGGCAACAATCTGTGTCTATTCGCTGATTGAACTTCTTTCTGCTCTGGCACCGGGGCTGGGGGTGTTCCTGTTCCTGCGCGCGCTGTTTGGCGTGGCGTTGGGAGGGGAATGGGGTGTCGGGGCTTCGCTGATGATGGAAAGCGTGCCGCCCGGCTGGCGTGGCACGGCTTCAGGCATTTTGCAGGCGGGGTATCCTGCTGGCTACCTGCTGGCCTCGTTGCTGTTCCTGCTGCTGCCGGTGATTGGCTGGCGTGGCCTGTTTGTGCTGGGAAGCTGCGCTATCTTCTCGGCGCTGTATATCTGGCTATGCGTGCCGGAGAGCCCGGACTGGCTGGCCCGCCAGAAAGCCGGTGCTGGCGCGCCGGCAGGTGAGCGCGCCCCCGGATTGCTGGCCGTGGTGCGTAACAATGCCATGCTGTGCGTGTTCGCCGTGGTGCTGATGTCCGCCTTTAATTTCATGAGCCATGGTTCACAGGATTTGTACCCCAAGGTCTTCCTGGGGCTGGAACGGGGCCTGCCTGCCCCCACCATTACCCTTATGGTGGTGCTGTACACGCTAGCGGCCATGGCGGGAGGCCTGTGTTTTGGCATGCTTTCACAGCGCATAGGGCGGCAATACGCCATTGCTCTGGCGGTCTGTCTGGTGTTGCCGGTTCTGCCGTTATGGACCTTGCCGCATTCAGCTCTGTGGCTGGGTGTAGGGGCGGTGTGCATGCAGTTCTGTGTGCAGGGAGCATGGGGGGTGGTGCCTGCTTATCTGAACGAGCTTTCTCCGGCTTCGATCCGGGCGACGTTTCCGGGGCTGGCCTATCAATGTGGCAACCTGTTTGCTGCCAGCACACCTTTGCTGCAAACGGGCATAGCCCGGCTGTGCGGTGTGGGGCTTGCTCCTGCGCTGATGGCGGTTGTAGGCGGTGGCGCGCTGGCCGTGCTGGTGCTGACCTTGCTCAATGCTCGGAGGCAAAAGGCTGAATCGGGCCTGTATGAGGGGTCACCCTTTGCTGATAGTGCGGAGGTTTGAGGGATGGTGCAGGCTGCATTTGTGCCGGTGGTCCAAGCCGCCTAAACAGGGGGCACTGGTAACGCTCGGCATGGGAAGTCATGAAGGATCTGTTTGAAGGACATCATGTAGGGACCTCGCGCCCGCTGAAACTGTCTGATGATGTCGTGAGTACGGCCACGTATGGCGGCCCGGAAAAATGTTACCGCTATACGCTCCGGCGCGTATGGGACCCGACACGGCCCCTGCTGATGTGGTTGATGATGAACCCTTCCGTGGCGACAGAGCAGGGGGATGACCGTACGGTGGCCAAGTGCCAACGCTATGCCCGGGCCTGGGGGTATGGAGGCATGCTGGTGGGCAACACCTTTGCCTATCGCTGCACGGATCAGACACGCCTGCTGGAAACGCCGGACCCCGTGGGGCCGGATAACGATGCCGCCCTGCTGGCCATGGCGCGCGAGGCCGATAAGGTGATCGCGGCTTATGGTTCGCCACATCATCGGGAATTGCGCGCGCGCGGGCCTGAGGTTGTGCACGGCTTACAGGCCCATGGCATTGCGGTTTATGCGTTGCGGCTCAGCACATCGGGGCGGCCGTGTCATCCGCTCTATCTGCCCGCCAGCCTGACACCGGTTCTGCTGCCTGAACAGGTAGGATAGGCACAGGCCCGATATGGCCCGTGTTGACGGCAACGGCGCATCGGTATCGGATGGGGCATGTAATGATGATGGGTAACAGAAGGAACGCAGGATCGTGACGGAACAGGGCAGCGCGCAGAGTGAAAACGGGCAGGGTGTGGCGCAGGGTGGCTATCTGGCCTCGGCTGAGTTCAGCACCATGCTGGACCGGCTGGGAGCCGTGGCCGCGCGTACCGGGCTGAATGTCGCGCCGGGCCAGCAGGTGATCCTGACAGCGCCACTCAGCGCCGTGCCGCTGGTGCGCCGGATTACCGAACACGCCTACAAGGCCGGTGCTTCGCTGGTTACGACTTTCTACTCGGATGATGAGGCCACGCTGGCCCGCTACAAATATGCAGCGGAACCCACTTTTGATACGGCCGCAGGCTGGCTGGCGCAGGGTATGGCGGAGGGCTTTCGTGCCGGGGCTGCGCGTATGGCGGTTACAGGCTCTAACCCGACCCTGCTGGCAGGCCAGAACCCCGATCATGTCTCTCGCGCCAGCCGTGCGGCCTCCGCAGTTAATCGTCCGGCCATGGAAATCATCACCAATTTTGATGTGAACTGGTGCATTGTCGCGGCGGCGACTCCGGCTTGGGCCAGTCAGGTTTTTCCCGATATGGCGCCAGATCAGGCGCTGGAAGCCCTGTGGCAGGCTATTTTTTCTGTCTCGCGCCTGACCGGGGCTGACCCGGTAGCAGATTGGGCTGCCCATAACGCTATCCTGCATAAACGTGCATCCGCGCTGAATGATGCCCGTTATGCGGCGTTGCATTTTTCGGGGCCGGGCACGGATCTGACGGTAGGGCTGGCCGATGGTCACGACTGGGCCGCAGGTTCGGAACTGGCGGGCAATGGCGTGTTGTGTAACCCCAATATTCCTACCGAGGAAGTCTTTACCACGCCGCACCGTCTCAAGGTGGAAGGTACGGTGTGCAGCACCAAGCCGCTTTCCTATCAGGGGTCGCTCATAGACGGGATTCAGGTGCGGTTCGAGCAGGGGCGCATTGTGGACATGCACGCAGCACGCGGGCAGGAAACGCTCATGCGGGTACTGGACACGGATGAAGGGTCGCGCAGGCTGGGCGAGGTGGCCCTTGTGCCGCATTCCTCTCCTATTTCGCAAAGCGGTATCCTGTTCCAGAACACCCTGTTTGATGAAAACGCCGCGAGCCATATTGCGCTTGGGCAGGCCTATACAAAGTGCATGCGCGATACGCAGGGGCAGGATCAGGCAGCCCTTGCCGCGCGCGGTGCCAATAGCAGCCTTATTCATATCGATTGGATGATTGGCTCAGGTGCCATTGACGTGGATGCCCTGACGGCGGACGGTACGCGCGTGCCGCTCATGCGTAAGGGTGAGTGGGTTTCAGACGTTTGATGGAACAGATGAAAGAGGGGGTGGGGATGTCTTTTCTCCGTAAGGCAATGCAGCAGCGTCAGGATACTGGGCGTGGTTTTGGCCGGTTCTGCCGTGTGGCGCTGGGTGTAACCGTGCTGGCAGGGAGTGTGGTTGCAGGCGCGGCGCAGGCGCAGACCACCGCACCGGTAGGCGCTGGCGGGCAGGCTTCGGGCCTGACCCCCGAGCAGGTTGCCACCATGCAGCATGATATGGAAACGGCGCTGCATTATCATCTGGCACCCGATGTGCTGCCACGCCTGTCGGCCACCCTGCGGGGTATTCAGGCAGCGGGTATTCTGCCCCCGGCGCGCTATGGCATGTCGCTGGACCAGCAGGTGGGGCTGGTGGAGCAGGTTCCGGGGCTGGAGGCCATTCTCAAGGCGCACGGCTTTACGGCACATGACTTTGTCATGAGCCTGACCTGTGTGGGGCTGACCACCAATTTCATGAATGTTCCGCCCTCTCAGGCCAAAGGCAACATGCCCACGCCTGATGCGCAGAATGTCGATCTGCTCAAGAGCAACCCCAAAGCACTTCAGGAGTTGGTAGGGGTGCTGCGCGGCGCACGACAGAGTAGCAGCACGTCCGTGCATTAAAAAAACGACAAGCGGGGTGTTAGCCTGTTCTTAACATCTGTCTGGTCTGATCCAGACAGACCCCCGTGTTCGTTGGCACTCAGGTGGAGGATGCGACAGTGACCGGTTTTACCTCCGCCGATTCCACCGCTGCCGTTATGCGGGCCACCGCCTATTCCGGGCAGGTTGATGCAACCGACCGCGTAGGGGCTGTCACCCCAGTCAGCAGCGCCACACAGGCTAAAACAGGCAACGATACGGTTGTGCTCTCCAACCTGGCTCTTGAAGCGCTGGGTGATCTGGGGGCGACGGGCACGGTGTCTTCCAGCACGCTGGATAGCGTTCTGTTAGCCGCCACCCGCTTTACAGAGGGTGCGGTGCTGGTTGATGCGCTCAATAGTGCCCAACGCTCTGAAGCCACCGCCCTGTTGCAGGCCATGCCGCAGCCCACTGTCAGTATTGGAGATGCGGTGGCGCAGCTCGTTCAGGCTACCCGTCTGGCGGGGCTGGAGCAGATGCTTTCCTCCGGGCTAGGACTGGCGGCAGAAACACAGCTTTTTCCCGCTCTGGCTGAAACGGACAGCGTTGCTCTGCTGTTGCAGGCCATAGCGACTGACACTTCCGCTACCAGCACGCAGGGCACACAAGGCGGAGGGCAGACACTTCCAATCCAAACCGGGCAGGCCCAGACTGCCGCGGCTTCAACTGCATTACAGGCTTTGGCGGGTGCGCAGGCCAGCGCGGAGGCCGCAGCGGTGGTTGCACTTCTGCCCGCCTTGCTGGAAACGGTTGCCCTGAGCGAAGACAGCTTTCTGTCATCAGTTTTTTTTGCATCGGGGCTCCGGCCTTCGATTACCCTGCCGGGGCTTATGCTTTCAGGTACGGCACTGACATCGGTTGCCACAGCACTGGAAAATGCCCTGTCCGGCACGGAACTGACTGATACACAGAAGGCCGTTTTGCTGAACGCATTCAACATGATGCAGGCAGAGGCCGAAACCGGCGGCGTAATCGGCGGGCCGGGAGGCGGTGCGCAAACCGGTGGACTTTATGCTCCACCGGCTCTGTATCACCCGACTGGCACCAACTGGCCCCTGTACAATCAGGTATCGCAAGCCGGGCTCTCTTTGCCCGAAGGCCCGGCAGAACTTGCCGCCAGCATGACCATGGAGGCCGTGGCGTATGAAAATGCCCTGCATCCCGGCCTTGCGGGCGAGGTGCGGCGGCATGATGGCACGCTGTATGCACAGACCCAGCAGGGCTTGCCCCTGTCCAGCCTGGAAGAAATGGGTCGGAGTGCCTCTAGCGCTGCTTCCAACGAAATGAACAGTTCCGTGGCGCTGGCAGCACTTATGTCTGGTCTGGGTGGCAGTGGTGCAGAGATGGAGGCAGCGTCTTTCTCTAACGCCATGTTGAATAGTACCGCCCTTACATCAGTTATCAATGCAGGCTGGACGGTGCTGCTTTCAGGTTATCAGTTCCGCCTGTATCCGCCCTATGTCCGGCGCAGGCCAAGCTGGTGGCGCAGGCTGCGGGTTTGGCGGACTTCGCCAGCTGACCCCAACCCGCAGGATGATGCCTTTTATGGCGGTGGCACCCATTCGGGTGGATACACGGCCTAGAACATTCGTTTCGACCGCCTGGTTCGTCAGAAGTCGGGTCAGGGAAGCGCCTTTGGCGCGGTTTCAGACGGTTGTGGGCAGGTTGGCTCCGGGGGCAGCTCGAGGCTGCGCAGGGTGCCGTTCATGCGGAAATCACCAAAATCCAGATCCAGCCTGTCCACGACCCCATTGGCGTAGGAATGCATGCCAATGGAGTAGGTTGGCGTCATATCCTGCCGGGAGCGATCATAATACGCGACATGGATATGCCCCGCAGGCAGCATGCGCAGGGCAGGCGGGCTGTTGGGCGCGGGAGTAGCTGCCCAGCCTACCAGCGTTGCGTAGCTGTCCTGCGCACCATCGGGCAGGGTGCCGTCAAAGAGCGGGGTGGCCAACTCGCTCTGCTGTGCCATTGCTGCGCTGATCAGTGCACCGGTATGTGCCATGGGAAACATGGTGCCGGGTGGCAGGTTGAGTTTTTTGGACAGTGGGCGGTCATAGGTCACAGAACCGGAGCCATCGGTATTGATCTGGGCCTGCCCGCTAACGGTTTGCAGGATATGGCCATTCACCTGTTCCTGCGTATGGAATGTCAGATGCCGTCCGTCCAGACTTTCGCTGGTGGTGTAATCGGACAGCATGTGTTCGGGGCCATGTTCGCGCGTAATGCTCTGGATTTCCAGCTTCTGCACGGTTTCCCATGCGGCGCATGTGCGGTGGACGGAATAGCTCATGCTGCCAGAGGCATCGGTTGTGCCGCCCCCGGCGGTTTCCACCAGATCGAGGCTGTACCGCACATTCTGTGATGCGAGTGAGGCAGGCCGTGCGGCCGCGCACACGGCGGCGGGCAGAAAGAAACAGGATGCAAGCAGCAGGCAAAGGGCAGGCGTAGCGGAAGAGCGGGCCGTAAACAGGTAAAAAGTCATGAGGGCAAGGGAAAGCATCTGACGGTTTTATGCAACCGTAAGGTGTATAAAAAATCGCGTGAGACATATGGTGTCTGGCTGGAAATGCTGCGTCTAGAGCGGATATCGCTAATATGGTTGCGAGTTGTCGTGGCCATTACTGTTGGGTGTATGGCCCCCTGTTGAGCAGCGCAGAGGCGTTGCGGTCATGAAGGTGCTTGTATTCTCAAACGTTAATAGTGTGCTGAACAGACTGTCCTGAATGAAGTGCAGGATAAGTTTTTCTGTACAAGAGTATTTAATACCAAAACAATTGAGACTCTCTGGTTGCTAGGTTAGGGGAATTTATCAATTAATTACGGATAAAAAATGTATTTATACATATTTTTCTATTATCACGTTTTTCGGAGCATGATAAATGTTAAAAAAGTGATAGAGAGTGTAAAATGCTAGGTAATAGCAAGCGATATATTTCTATAGAAAAAACAAAAACATATATTTATTTTTTGTTTTTATATGTCGTTATTGCATCTCTTTCCATTACTTACACATCGTATCGGGTCGGACACGCTACGATATGGCCAGCGGATGCTCTCATGCTGGCTTCCATTTTTTCAAGAAAAATAGATAATATACAAAGCGCTACGCTGATCACCTTTCTGGCGAGCCTTATTGCCCAGACCATCTGCGGATACCATGGTTTTTATATGGTTCTGTATGCTTTGGTCAGTTCAATCCAGATTTTTCTCTCATGCCATGCTTATAGAATTTATATCAGAAAAGGCCTGATTTTTTCGGACTACAAGTCCATTTTGGTTTTTAATATCAGTTCAGGAGTCATTTTTCCGTTTATCTGCGCGATACTGGGCGGCACATTTAATGCCCTTGAGGCTGGTAGCCCTTTTCTAGGTGATTTTGTGGACTGGTTTTTCAGTCTGTCTCTGGGTAACGTAACATTTGCACGGCCCTTTACTTATATTCTCAGCGGTGCACTGCGCGACAATATCAGAAATGCGTTTTCGACAGAAAAAGGTATTTTTGTATCCTGTCTGTCCATTCTGATTGCGGTTGTCTCGTCATATCTCGTGTTCAACCAGAGTGCTTATCCTTTTCTGTTCATTCCCACGTCATTAGTTATTGCAAATTCACTGCTCTGTGGTGAGGTTCTGGGTTCCAGCACGGTCATGCTCGTGTCTATGCTGGCAATTCATTTCACGTTCAGGAATTCCGGCCCGATCGTGCTGATGCATATCGGTTACCTGGGGCAGGAAGCCATTTTGCAGATCTATCTGCTGTTTCTGGTTTTCACTGAGCGCGCGGTGTCCATCATTTTCATGCGCAATGAAAGCCTGATGCAGGGTGTGGCCGCCAGAGAGCAGATGCTCAATGTGATGATGTCAAACGCAACGGATAGTATTGTCAGTATTGGTTGCGATGGTCTGTGCCGCTGGGCAGGTGGGGCTTCGCTCGATCTTCTGGGATGTAGTGCTTCGGATGTCGTGGGGGAGAACATCATTCATGTTCTGGGTGCGGATGAAGTGAATGAAGGGGTTCTACGGTCATTTTTTGAAGATGACAGTAAGACTATCTATACGTTCTCCTACCGTTCCGCTTACAGGAAGATGCTGGTTCTGAATGTCAGTTTTAGAAAATTCTGGACAGGTGGTGTCGTGTCAGGGGCAATCGTGACCGTGCATGATATTACCAAGGAATCAGAAAAACTGGCCGATGCGATACAGCGTTCTGAAAAAGATCAACTGACAAGGCTGCTGAACCGCGCGGGTTTCAATGAAAAAATGAAAACCCTGATCGGTTCGAATATCAAAACTTTCTGTCTGTCTTATATCGATATTGATCACTTCAAGACCATCAATGACACCTATGGTCATGAAGTCGGTGATCTTGTTCTAACCAAAATATCCAAACTCATGCTCACGGAAATGCGCGAGGTCGATATCGTTTCCCGTTTTGGGGGAGATGAGTTTGTTATTGCCGTGCTGAGCGATGAGGAAAAGGCGGGCGAGGTTTTTGAACGTCTTGCTCAGCGTGTAAGTGACGAGACTTTTGAAATCAGCCCGGCTCAGAACATCAAAATTACAATAAGCTGCGGGTTTGCCAGATACGCGCGGGGCAAAATGCTCGATCTTCTGATACAGGAGGCCGATACCGCCCTGTATGATGCCAAACGCACCGGGCGTAACCGGGTCTGTGCCTTCAATAATCAGAAAATGGTGCTGCAACCGCTGGAGGCATGATCCGGCCCGAGAGGGCGGAGGTGTCTATGCGGTCAATGGCGCGCGGGCCAGCGTCCCGCCCTGTTTTTACAGGGCGGGGTATTGTTGTCTTCAGTCTTTGACAGTGACTGGCTTGGGCTTGGGAAGTGCGAGCGCAAGTGACAGTTCCTTGATACGCTCGGCAGGCACCGGGGCAGGGGCGCCCATCATCAGATCTTCGCCCTGCTGGTTGAGCGGGAACAGGATGACTTCGCGGATATTGGGTTCATCTGCCAGCAGCATGACAATGCGGTCCACACCGGGGGCGGAACCACCATGGGGCGGCGCACCGTAGCGGAAGGCGTTCAGCATGCCGCCAAAGCGGGCTTCCACTTCGCTTTCGGGGTACCCTGCAATTTCAAAAGCCCGCACCATGACTTCGGGTAGATGGTTACGGATCGCGCCGGAAGACAGCTCAATGCCGTTGCATACGATATCATACTGGTACGCCAGAATATCGAGCGGGTCTTTGCTGTTCAGCGCATCCAGCCCACCCTGAGGCATGGAGAAGGGGTTGTGCGAGAAATCGACCTGCTTGGTTTCCTCGTTGAGTTCGTACATCGGGAAATCGGTAATCCAGCAGAACCGGAAGGCATTTTTCTCGATCAGGTCGAGTTCTTCCGCAAGGCGGGTGCGCACAAGGCCGGAGAACTTGGCCACGTCATGCCCTTTGCCTGCGGCAAAGAAAACGGCATCGCCCGGGTTTAGGCCCAGTGCGGTGCGGATGCTTTCCACGCGGCTGGCCTCAAGGTTTTTGGCAATGGGGCCCTGACCACCGTCTTCATTGAAGGTGATGTAGCCAAGCCCGCCCGCGCCGTTTTCACGCGCCCAGGCATTGAGCTTGTCAAAGAAGGAGCGCGGACGGTCGCCTGCACCCGGTGCCGGGATAGCGCGGATTTCGCCACCATCTGCGGCAATTTTTGCAAACAGCCCAAAGCCCGAACAGTCAAAGGCTTCCGTGACGTCGGTAATCAGCAGCGGGTTGCGCAGGTCAGGCTTGTCCGAGCCATACACTTTCATGGCGCGGGCATAGGGAATGCGTTCGAAGGGGGCGGTGCTAACGGTGCGGCCATTGCCGAACTCCGTGAACAGACCGCTCATGACCTCTTCCATCACGGCGAAAATTTCGTCCTGTGTGGCGAAGGCCATTTCAAAATCGAGCTGGTAGAACTCACCGGGGGAGCGATCCGCGCGGGAGGCTTCGTCACGGAAGCACGGCGCGATCTGGAAGTAACGGTCGAAACCGGCCACCATGGCAAGCTGCTTGAACTGCTGCGGGGCCTGCGGCAGGGCATAGAACTTACCGGGGTGGTTGCGCGAAGGCACCAGAAAGTCGCGAGCCCCTTCGGGGGATGAGGCGGTCAGGATCGGGGTCTGCAGTTCCACGAAGCCCAGCTTGGTCATGCGGTGGCGCATGCTGGCGATCACGGAGGCGCGCAGGCGGATGTTGCGGTGCACTTTGTCGCGGCGCAGGTCGATATAGCGGTAGCGCAGGCGCAGTTCGTCGGAATAGTGTTCCTGTCCGGCCACCTGCAGCGGCAGCACGCTGGCAGCGGACTGGAGCACGAATTCACGCGCCCGCACCTCGATATCTCCCGTGGCCAGATCCGGGTTGCGGGTGCTCTCTTCGCGCAGAACCACTTCGCCAGTGACGGTTATCACGCTTTCAACGCGCACATGTTCGACCGTTTCCATCACGGGAGAACCCGCGGGGATAACAATCTGGGTAATGCCGGTCTCGTCGCGCAGGTCAATGAACAGCAGCCCGCCGTGGTCCCGCTTGCTGTGTACCCAGCCGGACAGGCGGGTTGTGGCGCCCGCATCGTGCGCGCGAAGGGCCGAGCAGCTATGGGAACGGTAGGGGTGCATGGCTGTGTCCTGAACTCTGGCCCGTTGTGCGGGCATGGCTGTGACCGGAAAAAGAGAATGCTCTAGAAGGCGGAGGAAGCAGGGGCGGGGCCGATATGTCAAGGCTGCATTCGGCTGTAATGGCGCGCCAAGCTTGCTTTGAGGGGGCTTTTCCTGTAAGGCGCAGCCACCACACGGGCACCCCTGGAGGCACGTGTGATGACAAGTTCTTTAGGAGAGACCAACGTGTCCAAGATTACATCGATTGAAGCTTCGGCGCGCGCGAGGGCTGGTAAGGGGGCAGCGCGGGCGACGAGGCGTGAAGGTCTGGTGCCGGCTGTTGTTTATGGTGGCAACCAGGAACCCGCTCTGATCGCGCTTGATCCGCGCGTTATCGTCAAGGGCCTGCAGACGTCCGGCTGGCGTTCACGCGTGTATGAAATCACGGTGGACGGCAAGGTTGAACGCGCCCTGATCCGTGACGTGCAGCTGCACCCGGTGAAGGATTCGCCGGTTCATGTCGACTTCCTGCGTCTGGCCGCTGGCTCGCGCGTGCATGTTGAAGTGTCCGTGCATTTCGTGGGTGAAGACAAGTCCCCCGGCATCAAGCGCGGTGGCATGCTGAACGTTGTGCGCCACACGGTTGACGTGGAAGTGGAAGCGGATCGTATTCCCGAGTTCTTCACGGTTGATCTGTCCGCGCTCGACATCAACGACAACGTGCGTTGGGAAGACGTGAAGGGCACCGAGGGCGCGAACCCGGTCTCTCACGAGCCTAACTTCGTGATCGCCAGCATTGCCGCGCCGAGCGTGGACACCACGGCGACCGAGGAAGCCAAGGCCTGATTGGTCCGGCTTTTTTAAGGTCACTGGCTGAATAGCACGAATGTGGGGGCATGCGCGGTGCGTATGCCCCCCGTTGTGTTAAGGATATGAGGTAAAAGCAGGCTATGCTGCTCTGGGTCGGACTTGGCAATCCCGAGTCCTCCATGCGTCGGCACCGGCATAATGTCGGTTTCATGGCGGTGGAAGCCATCGCGGCGCGTTACGGGTTTTCACCCTGGCGCAACCGCTTCAGGGGCGAGGTGGCCGAGGGCCGCGTGGGCGGGCACAAGGTGCTGGCGCTGCTGCCCATGACTTATATGAACCGTTCGGGTGAGAGCGTGCAGGACGCGGCTGCGTTCTATAAAATCCCGCCTGAGCGGATCACCGTTTTCCATGACGAACTCGACCTTGCGCCGGGCCGGCTGCGTATCAAGCAGGGTGGCGGGGCCGCTGGGCATAATGGCCTGCGCTCGACGGATCGCATGCTGGGCACGCCCGAATACTGGCGTGTGCGGATCGGCATTGGCCATCCGGGCGAAAAAGCGCGGGTGCATGGCTGGGTGCTGGGAAATTTTACGGACTCTGACCGCCAGGAATGGCTGGACCGGACGCTGGAGCGCATGGCGGATGCCGCGCCCCTGCTGGCCGATGGCCGGGCGGATCAGTTTATGACGCGTGTTGCATTACCGGATGGGAGCAAGGGCTGATGGGTTTCAACTGCGGGATCGTGGGGCTGCCCAATGTGGGCAAGTCCACTCTGTTCAACGCGCTGACGGCTACGGCCACGGCGCAGGCGGCCAATTATCCGTTCTGCACCATAGAGCCCAATGTGGGCCGTGTTGCCGTGCCTGACCCCCGGCTGGATGCGCTGGTGCGTATCGGCAAATCGCAGCGCGAGATACCGACCAGCCTCGAGTTCGTCGATATTGCCGGGCTGGTGCGTGGTGCCTCCCGTGGTGAAGGGCTGGGTAATCAGTTTCTGGCCAATATCCGCGAGGTGGATGCGGTCATTCATGTCCTGCGCTGCTTTGAGGATGACGACATCACCCATGTCGAAGGTGGTGTGGATCCGGTGCGTGACGCTGAAATCATTGAAACCGAGCTGATGCTTGCGGATCTGGATTCGCTGGAAAAGCGTCTGCCCAACCTGCAGAAACGCGCCCGGAACCGTGACGCCGAAGCTATGGCCCAGATCGAAGTCATGGAACCGATCATGGAGGCCCTGCGCGAAGGGCGGCCCGTGCGCGCCGTTATTCCGGCGGGGCAGGAGGAAACGGTGCGCCGCCTCCAGCTTCTGACCAGCAAGCCGGTTCTGTATGTCTGCAATGTTGAGGAAGATTCAGCGGCTGAAGGCAATGCCTTTTCGCGCAAGGTGCAGGCTATGGCCGAGGCGCAGGGTGCTGCGGTCGTGATCGTATCTGCTGCGATTGAGGCGGAAGTCAGCCAGCTTGAAGATGCAGAACGCCGTGAATTCCTTGAAGGGCTGGGCCTCAAGGATAGCGGGCTGGACCGCGTGATTGCGGCCGGTTACGGCCTGCTGGGGCTGCGGACCTATTTTACGGTCGGCCCGAAGGAAGCCCGTGCTTGGACCATTACGGCAGGCACGAAGGCACCGCAGGCCGCGGCTGTCATTCACAATGACTTTGAACGCGGCTTCATTGCCTGTGAAACCGTCGCATACGAAGATTATGTTCGCTATGATGGCGAGGCCGGGGCGAAAGAAGCCGGGCGTCTGCGTATTGAAGGGCGTGAATACGTCGTGCAGGATGGTGACGTGCTACTGTTCCGCTTTAACGTCTGAAGCGCGCAGCCTTATTAATTTTACTGGAACAGGGCCGCAGGGTGCGGCCCGCCAAACCGGAATGGAGATAGGAACACCGTCATGATCACGGAGGGAGACAGTCTGCAGCATGTGGCGCAAGGGGCCGTACCTGTTCAGCAGGGTAACGGTTTGCCAGATGCGGGACCGATGATCGCACTTGCCCGACGCGCCCGGCATGCGTCGCGGGTGCTGGCCCAGAGTTCTTCTTCTGATCGAGACAAGGCGCTCTGGGCTGCTGCCGCAGCCCTGCGCGAGATGGCCCCAGCCATTCTGGAGGCCAATGCCCGTGATCTTGACGCTTCTACCGCCACCGCTGCTTTCCGTGACCGCCTGACCCTTACCCCCGAGCGGGTGGAGGCCATGGCGCAGGGGCTGGAAGCCATAGCGGACCTGCCTGACCCCGTGGGGCAGGTTCTGGAAGAATGGACACGCCCGAACGGGCTGCGCATTCGCCGTGTGGCAACCCCGGTTGGGGTGATTGGCGTTATTTACGAAAGCCGCCCCAACGTGGGGGCTGATGCCGCAGGTCTGTGCATTAAATCTGGCAATGCGGTGCTGCTGCGTGGTGGTTCTGAAAGCCTGCAGAGCGCGCGGGCCATTCATGCCGCTGTTCAGGCTGGCCTGCGTGCTGCCGGTCTGCCGGAAGACGCGGTGCAGATTGCTCCCGATGCAGACAGGGGGCATGTGGCCGATATGCTGGGGGCCGCTGGTCTGGTGGACCTGATCATTCCGCGCGGCGGGCGTTCGCTGGTCGAGCGGGTGCAGGCCGAGGCCCGCGTGCCGGTGCTGGCCCATGCGGAAGGGCTGTGCCACACCTATGTGCACGCGGCGGCAGACCCGGCCATGGCGCGCCGGATTGTGCTGAATGCCAAGATGCGGCGCGTGGGCATTTGTGGTGCCACGGAAACCCTGCTGATTGACGCGGCGATAGCTCCCTCTCTGCTGCCGCAGATTGTGGCGGATCTGGCTGATAAGGGCTGCACGTTCCATGCAGATGAGCGCGCACGCGCCATTGTGCCGGAACTGCCCGCCGCGACAGAAGAGGATTTCGCGACGGAATGGCTCGATGCGGTGCTGAATGTGGCGGTGGTTGATGGCGTGGAAAACGCGCTTGATCATATCGTGCAGTTTGGCTCATCCCATACCGAAGCCATTGTGACATCGGATGAAAGTGTTGCCATTCGCTTCATGAACGGCGTTTCCAGTGCTGTGGTGATGTGGAACGCTTCCACCCAGTTCTGCGATGGCGGGGAGTTCGGGTTCGGGGCCGAGATCGGTATTGCCACAGGGCGTTTCCATGCCCGTGGGCCGGTGGGTGTCGAGCAGTTGACGACCTTCCGTTACGAAGTGATCGGGAACGGTCAGGTCCGGGCCTGAAAGCCCCGGCCTGGCGGATAACACAAGCGGGCAGGCCGTGCGGCAGGGAGTAGACATGCCTTCTGATCTGCTTCCGCCTGCGTTGTCCGCTTCTGTAGGGCGTTCCATTCCTACATGGGGTGATGGGCGTCGGGCGCGGATCGGCCTGCTGGGGGGGTCTTTTAACCCCGGACATCTGTGGCACCGCACGATTGCGCGGCGCGCGTTAAAGGTGCTGGGGCTCGATCAGGTGTGGCTGATGGTCTCGCCGGGCAATCCGCTCAAGGCAGGGCAGGCTATGGCCGCGTTCGATGCCCGCATGGCCACTGCCCGCGCGCTGGGTGATGGCCGGAAAATTGTGGCAACGGATATCGAGGCACGACTCGGCAGCCGTTATACGGTGGATACAGTTGGGCTCTTGCGGCGGCGTTTTCCGCATGTGCGGTTTGTCTGGCTGATGGGGGCCGATGGCCTTGCCTCACTGCCACGCTGGAAAAGCTGGCGCGTTCTGGTGCATGATCTGCCCATAGCGGTGTTCCCACGGCCGGGGCAGAACGCACCAGCACTAAACGGGGCTGCCGGTCGGGCCATGGCGCGCTGGCGGGTGCCCGCGCGCAGGGCCAGCGCACTCGCGTTACTTTCTCCCCCGGCATGGGCTTTCCTTGCAGGGGCACAAAACAGTATATCAGCAACGGCCATCCGAAAGCGCGGCGGTTTTCCCGCAAGCGCACGCTCCACGGCGGGGCAGGATGGGCAGAAGACAGGAGAACAGTCATAGCCATAAAGCCCCCCGCCGATACCCCGGCGCGCCCCCGTTCGTCTACCGCTTCCAGTCGGGCGGAAAAGGCGGCCTCGTCCCGTGCCGCTGTGTCCGGCGCGACTGCAGCACCGGGCTCGGTGCGCAAGAAAGCGGCCGCCGCAGGCCCCAAAACCCGTGCCAAGCGCGCGGTGGTGGCTCCCGACCTGCTTGAGCAGTCGCTTGCGATCATTACGGCCAGTCTGGATGACGATAAGGCAGAGAATATCGTCGTAATCGATCTGGCCGGGCGTGCGTCCTTTGCGGACAGGATGGTGATTGCCACCGGTCTGGCAGACCGGCAGATTGCCGCCATGGCCCAGCATATCGAACGCAAGCTGCGTGATATCGGTATCAAGCGCGTGCTGGTGGAAGGGGCGAATGGCTCCGACTGGGTGCTGCTCGATACGGGCGATATTGTCGTGCATCTGTTCAAGCCCGAATCCCGTGAGCTGTACGGGCTGGAAAAAATGTGGGGCGCGGAGCTGGATGACAGCAACGAAGAGAGCGTAACCCGGCTTTGAAAAAAGCCGGTTCCGTTAAAGGTCAGGGCTGATGCGGCTTGTGGCGGTAGGCCGCATGAAGGACAAGGCCGAACTGGCGCTTGTTGATCGGTACCGCAAACGCCTGCGACCAGCGCTTGATATTGTGGAACTGCCTGATGGTCGGGGTAGTGCCGAGGAAATCAAGCGGCGTGAGGCACAGGCCATTCTGGCGGCCTGCCCGGCGAACAGTTTTGTGCTGGCGCTGGATGAAGGTGGACAGTCATGGGGTAGCCCCGCGCTGGCCAGCGCCATGCAGGGCTGGATGACCGATGGCCGGCAGCCCTGTTTTGTTATTGGCGGTGCGGAAGGGCTGGATGCCTCCGTGCTGCGCCGGGCCGATGCCACGCTTTCGCTCGGGGCTCTTACCTGGCCGCATATGCTTGTGCGCATCATGCTGGTGGAACAGATTTACCGGGCACAGGCCATTCTGGCTGGCCACCCTTACCATCGTTCCGGCAGGCCCTGATTTACTCCGTTTCAAAAAACGATTCGGCAACCAGTTGTTTTTCCCATGCTTTGCAGGCGCTGCGCAGAACGTGTACCAGCCGGGTCACCAGTGGCATGTTCTGTCCCGCCCGTATGGCCACGGCCAGCGTGGCACGTGGGGCGGGTGCGCTGATGGCATGAAAGGTTACGCCGCCAGCATGGATCTGGCTGAGTGAACGCGGCACGACACTGACACCAAGCCCTGCGGCCACCAAGGGCACGGTGCCAGCAATCTGCGGCGCCTGTTGGCCGATCACAGGTGTTACTCCCGCCGACTGATAGGCGGAGAGAATGGCGTCATGAAAACCCGGCCCCAGTTCTCGCGCGAAAATGATCAGAGGCTCGTCGGCCACCATATCAAGGCTGATGACCGGGCAGGTTGTCAGCCTGTGCCCGCGCGGCAGGGCAATGACGGTGGGTTCGTCCAGCAGGTGAAAAACCGAAAGCCGTGCCGGGTCAGGGGCAGGGGGACGGATAATGGCCAGATCGACCGTGTGGTCATGGAGTGCTGCGCACAGGGCGGGCGTATTACTCTCTTCCAGCGAGAGCGTGACATTGGGCACCATTTCCCGAAAACGGCGGATAGTCAGCGGAATAACCGGCAAAAGCGGCACGGCTCCGGCAAGCCCCATGCGGATATGCCCGGCCTCGCCTCGGGCGAGTTCCTGCGCGGTTGAGAGAAACTGCCCTTGCAGGTCTAGGATCGTGCGGGCGCGGGGCAGGAGGGCTTGCCCGATATCCGTCAGCCGCACACCGCGTGTCTGGCGTTCAAACAGCACGACACCCAGATTGCGCTCCAACTGGCGTATCTGCTGGCTGAGCGGGGGCTGTTCCATGCCGAGTGCTTCGGCAGCACGGGTGATGCTTCCATGCTCGGCCACGGTTACAAAATAGCGCAGGTGCCTGATATCCATCACCCATACGTATAGCATATGGCAGTTGTCTTGAAGATATAGTGGCAGGCGTGGCGTTCTTGTTATATCAAAAGCGCGCCATGGACGGGTCGCTGGCTGGCATGCTGATCCGGCTGTGATATTTCGTTTGTCATGGCAAATTGAAGACTGTAACCGAACCGGGGGCAGGTGCGGGAAAAGCGTCATGTCTTTTCCCTTTTTTGTGCCCTGTGGCGGTTCAGAACGGAAGAGATGACGCAATGCAGATGCCCGAGCCCAGTCAGGACATTATGAACCAGCGCGAAGCTCTGGCGGTGGCGCTGCGCCAGATTGTCGGGCAGGAATGGGTCATTTCCGATGAGGCGGAAAGGCGGCCCTATCAGTGCGATGGTATTACGGCTTACATGGCCATGCCGTTGCTGGTTGTCCTGCCCGGTTCGGCGGCGGAGGTGCAGCAGATCCTGCGCTTCTGTCATGCAAAAGGTATCAAGGTGGTGCCGCGCGGTTCTGGCACGTCGCTGTCCGGCGGGGCGTTGCCGCTGGAAGATGGCATTCTGCTGGTAACATCACGCCTGTGCAACGTGCTGGAAGTAGATGCCGCCAACCGCGTTGCGCGTTTGCAGCCTGGCGTGCCCAATATCAAAATCAGCGAGGCGGTGCAGCATCTTGGCCTGTGTTACATGCCTGATCCGTCCAGCCAGCTTATTTCCACCATCGGTGGCAATGTCGCGGAAAATGCCGGTGGTGTGCACTGCCTGAAATACGGTGTGACAGCCAACCATATTCTCGGTCTTGAAGCCGTGCTGATGACGGGCGAGGTCATTCGCCTGGGTGGTGCCTATCTGGGTGCTGCGGAAGGTGAAATGGATCTGATGGGCGTGCTCACAGGCTCCGAAGGGCTGCTGGCCATGGTGACGGAAATTGCCGTGCGGCTGGAGCCGGTGCCTGAAGTCGCGCGCGTGATTTCCATGAGCTTTGCATCGGTAGAGGAAGCCTGTGCCTGCGTAGGGGCCATTGTCGGGGCGGGGATTATTCCAGCGGGGCTCGAATTCATGGACCGCAAGGTGCTTGATGCCGTGTCTGTGCTGATCCGTGAGACCTTTGACAGCAATACGGCGGCCCTGCTGCTGTGCGAACTTGACGGCACCGCCGTAGAGGTGGACGCGCTGGTGGATGTGGTGAGTGACGTGGCGCGCACTCAGGGGGCGATTGAAACCAAGGTCAGCACCACGGAAGAGGAACGGCAGAGAATATGGAGCAGCCGCAAGCTGGCTTTCTCGGCCATTGGCAAGCTGTGCCCGGACTATTACTGCACGGACGGCACCATTCCGCGTAACAAGCTCCCTGAAGTGCTGAACAAAATGGCCGATATGTCGGTCAAATACGGGCTCGATTACGCCAATTGTTTCCATGCGGGTGATGGCAACCTGCATCCGATTATCATGTATGACGCCGCCAAACCCGGTGACCTTGAAAAAGCCGAGGCTTTCGGCGCTGATGTGCTGATCGCCTGTGTGGATGCGGGCGGTGTGCTGAGCGGCGAGCATGGGGTGGGGGTCGAAAAACGTGACCTCATGACACACCAGTTTACTGACATCGATCTGAACCAGCAGCAGATGGTCAAATGCGCTTTTGATCCTGCCGAACTGCTGAACCCCGGCAAGGTGTTTCCCACCGCATGCCGGTGTGCCGAGTTCGGGCGCATGCATGTGCGCAATGGCGTTGTCCGTTTTCCTGATATCCCGCGTTTCTGAGCGAGGCGGAGTTTTCTGACATGACACAGACAGAGACAGCATGTTTGCGGCCTTCCACCACGCAGGATGTGGCGGATATCATTATGGATGCCGCAGCGGCCGGGCACACGCTGGCGGTCACAGGCAATGGCACCCGGCGGGGGTTTGGCAACCCTGTTGCCGCCAGCCGGGAACTGACACTTGGCGGGCTTGATCAGGTCGCATTTTATGACCCCGAGGATCTGGTGATCCGCGCCGGGGTTGGCCTGACGCTGGATGAGCTGGAAAGCATGCTGGCACAAAAGGGCCAGTATCTGCCGTTTGAACCGCCCCGCTATACTGGCCTGTATGGAACGGACGGACAGCGCAGCACGCTGGGTGGTGCGGTTGCCACGGCCCTTTCCGGGCCGCGGCGTATTCTGAGCGGTGCCGTGCGGGATTTTGTGCTCGGGGTTGAGGGCGTTAACGGTCAGGGTGACGTGTTCAAGGCTGGTGGCCGCACCATGAAAAACGTGACCGGTTACGACCTGAGCAAGCTGGTGACAGGTGCCTGCGGCACGCTGGCGGCGCTGACGACGGTAACCATCAAGGTACTGCCAGCCCCCCGTGCGGAGTTGACGCTTGTTCTGCCTGCCAGCACGCTTGAAGAGGATCGCGCCCTGTTTGAAAAAATCCGCGCCCTGCCTCTGGGTGTCGGTGGGCTTGCCCGCCGGGTGGCTGTGGATGGAAAGTGCGAGGTCGTGATCCGGGTGGAAGGGACGGTGCCGGGCGTTGCCGGTAACCGGCAGGTGCTGGAAGCCCTGCTGCCCACGCCACCCCACGTGGTCGAGCAGGAAGAAAGTCAGGCCCTGTGGCGTGACATTCGCGAGTTGTCCTGCCTAGCACCAAAGGCGGATGAGCTGGTCTGGCGGGTAAACCTGCCGGCTACCGCCATGCCCGCCTTTGTGGATGAAGCCCGCAAGGCTGGCTGCATCAACCGCTTTTTTGTGGACTGGGCAGGGGGCGTTGTATTTTCCACCATGCGCGGAGTACAGCCGGAGGTGGACGCCCTGCGTTATCGCAAAATGGCGGAAAAAATTGGTGCGCGGGCAATGATCCTGCGTGCACCGGATGCCATACGCAGCCAGCTCGGCGCTTTTCCGCCAGTGGCGGCAGGCGTTGCAGCGCTTGAACAGCGCACGCGTGCTGCCTTTGACCCTGCCGGTATTTTCAATCCCGGTCGCATGACAGTGCAGGCATAGGAGACGCACAATGCTCAGCCATATTCCCGAGGCCGCGCAGGATGCGGATGCCAATATCAAACTGGCAAAAGAGATTATCGGCAACTGCGTGCATTGCGGTGTCTGCCTGTCACGCTGCCCAACCTATGCTGTCCGTCATGAGGAAAATGATAGTCCGCGCGGGCGTATTTTCCTTATCAAAGGCATGTATGAAAAAGGGGGTGTGCCGGATGCCCGCACGGTCGAACATCTGGATCGCTGCCTGACCTGTCTGGCCTGCGAGGCCATTTGCCCGTCCGGGGTGGAATATTCGAAGCTGATTGCCCATGGGCGCGAATATGTCGAGCAGCATTACCGCCGCCCGCTGTTTCAGCGTGTGGTGCGCGAAAGTCTGATAAGGCTGCTGCCCAATGCCGGGCTGTTTCGCAAGGCGATTGCGCTGGGGCGTCTGGCGCGGCCTGCGCGGGGGCTGTTTTCAGGCACATTGCGCGCCATGATGGATATGGTGCCTGCCAGCCCGCTGCCAGCACCCAGCCCGGTGGATCGGCCCCAGACATTTACCGTCACACCTGGCACGATACGGCGCAAACGCGTGGCGCTGCTCAATGGGTGCGTGCAGACTGCTCTGGATACGGCCATTAATGAGGCGACAATCCGCCTGCTCCAGCGCCATGGGGTGGAAGTTGTCGTGGCGCAGGGTTCAGGCTGCTGTGGCGCACCTGCCGAGCATATGGGCGCAGAGGACAAGGCCCTGCCGTTGGTCAAGGCCAATATTGATGCATGGCTGCGTGAGGCCGATGGTCCCGAAGGGCTGGATGCTGTCATTATCAACACCTCGGGTTGCGGAACATCGGTCAAGGCTTATGGCCATGCCATGCGGCTTGACCCGCAATGGGCGGACAAGGCGGCCCGCGTATCGGCCATGGCGCGCGATATCAGCGAATTCATGACCGAAATCGGGTTGATGCCGCCTGCACGCCCCACCGGCCAGCGGATTGTCTATCACTCCGCCTGCTCCATGCAGCACGGTCAGCGTATTATCAACCAGCCAAAAGACCTGCTGCGCTCAGCCGGTTTTACGGTTCTGGATGTGCCTGAAGGCTATCTGTGCTGTGGCTCGGCGGGCACGTATAACCTGCTCCAGCCCGAGATTGCGCAGCAACTCAAGGAGCGCAAGGTGCGCAATATCCGCTCGGTTAACGCACTGGTTGCGGCTAGCGGTAATATTGGCTGCATGACACAGCTTGCCGGAGATGTTGGGATTCCGTTTGTGCATACAGTCGAACTTCTGGACTGGGCGACTGGCGGCCCCGAGCCCGCAGCACTGGCGAAAGCCCAGATTGCAGCCGGGTAAGAGGGGTGTGAGACCCGCGCGTAAGACTGATCGCGGGTTTCAGGTTTTTATTTGTGAGTGATTTATTCGATTGCGGGCATCGCTATGCCCGGCACGGGGGTGCGTATGAAAATCGGGTTGTTTGTTCCTTGTTATATTGATGCGTTTTATCCCAAAACAGGGATCGCTACGCTGGAACTTCTCGAAAAACTGGGACAGGATGTGGAATACCCGCTGGACCAGACCTGCTGTGGCCAGCCCATGGCCAATTCCGGCTGCAACAAGGACGCAGCGGCAGCCGAGGCGCTGTTTGTGAAAAATTTTGCGAAATATGATGCTATTGTCATGCCTTCAGGCAGTTGCGCGCATCATGTCAAAGACAATTTCGACGCCATTCCCCAGACGGATGAAGTGCGTCATGTTCGCAAAAACACCTATGAACTCGTCGAGTTCCTGCATGACGTGCTGAAGGTTGATGCGTTCCCGTGGGCTGAATTTCCCCACAAGGTCGGGCTGCATAACAGTTGCGGCACGCTGCGGGCTCTGCGCACTGCCAGCATGTCTGAACTGGGTGAGCCGTTTTTTTCCAAACCCATGGACCTGCTTTCCAAGGTTCGGGGCATTTCCTTTGCCACGCCACGTAGGCCGGATGAATGCTGCGGTTTTGGCGGCACGTTTTCGGTAACGGAAGAGGCGGTTTCAGCCAAAATGGGTGTGGACAAGGTGCGTGACCACCATCAGGCAGGGGCGGAATACATCGTGTCGGCCGATACGTCGTGCATGATGCACCAGCAGGGCTGCGCGGAGCGGGCAGGCGTGCCAATCCGCTTTATTCATATTGCCGAAATCCTGAACGGAGCACGGGCATGAAGGTCAAGCCAGTCAATCACGCGCGGGCGGCGGAGGCGTTCATAAAGGACACGCCGCACCTGACATTCCATGATGAACGTCTGTGGGATTTGCGCCAGAAGCGTGACCAGCAGATGCACGAACTGCCCGAATGGCAGGAACTGCGGACTCTTGCCTCGCAGATCAAGGAACACACGCTGGCTAACCTGCCCGACTATCTCGAGCAGTTTGAAACCAACGCGAAAAAGAATGGCATTCATGTCCACTGGGCAGCCGATGCCGCGGAACATAACCGGATCGTGGGCGAAATTCTTGAAAAGCATGGCGTAAAGTCGCTGATCAAGAGCAAGTCCATGGTGACGGAAGAGTGCAACATGCGCGAATATCTGGAGCCGCGCGGCGTTGTCGTTACCGAAACCGATCTGGGCGAGCGTATCCAGCAGCTTGATAACCAGATGCCCAGCCATATCGTGGTGCCAGCAGTGCATAAGCTGACGCCTGATGTGGCCAAGATTTTTGCAGAACACTACCATACCGACCCCAATGATGATGATCCGCAGTCCCTTGCGTGGTCGCAGCGTCTGGCGGCGCGGCCGGTTATTCTGGCGGCGGATGCGGGCATGACGGGCGGTAATTTCGTGGTGGCAGAAACCGGCTCTTTCGTGGTCTGCACCAATGAAGGCAATGCCGATCTGAGCGCTACCGTGCCGGGCCTGCATATTGCAACGCTGGGGATCGAGCGTCTGGTGCCGCGCATGGCCGATCTGGGTGTGTTCGTGCGCATGCTCTCGCGCAGTGCGCTGGGTTCGCCCATTACGCAATACACAACGCATTTCCGTGGCCCGCAGGATGGTAGCGAAATGCATGTGGTGCTGGTCGATAACGGGCGCTCGCACCGGCTGGGCATGGAAGATTTCTGGACTTCGCTCAAATGTATCCGTTGTGGGGCGTGCATGAATACCTGCCCGGTGTACAGGCGTTCGGGCGGACTGTCCTATGGGGCGGTATATTCAGGCCCTATCGGTGCGATTATTGATCCGACCTTCAATGAGCGTAAATACAGCACATTGCCTTTTGCCTCGACCATGAACGGCAGTTGCACCAATGTATGCCCGGTCAGGATCAATATTCACGACCAGCTTTACAAATGGCGGCGCGTGTTGGCCGAGCATCATGAACTGCCTTTCGTCAAACGTGAGGTCATGAACATGGCCGGGCGGCTGATGGGCCAGCCCAAGCTGTACCGTGCGGCCATTAGTGGCACGGAAACAGCGCTGGGAGTGTTGCCACGTTTTGCGCTGTATAACTGGCTCAACCCATGGGGCAAGAACCGCGAACTGCCTCACCCGGTCAAACAGACATTCCATAGCTGGTATAAGCAGAACCGCCTGAAGACCAAAAAGAAAGGGGAAGACGCATGAGTTCGCGTGATGCCATTCTGGCCCGCCTGCGTGACAACCGGCCTGACCCTGCGGCCCATCCCCTGCCGCCTGTTGCACGGCTGGGTAATATGGATGCAGGCCGCGCACGCTTTGAAAAAAGCCTGGCCCTGCTGGGCGGACAGGTGCTTGAGCCGCAGGTCGGTGAAAGCCTGAGCGCTGCTATTGCCCGCCGCTTTGCCGATGCGAAAATCATCTGTTCGGCTGTGCCGGATTTTGAAGGCACGGTGCGGATAGAAGAACTGGGCACCCCACAAAAAGCTGCCGAAGTGGATGTGCTGGTTGTGCGCGCGCCATTTGGCATTGCGGAAATGGGTTCTATTTTCCTGAGTGAAGCACAATTGCCGACGCTGAATTCCGCAGCACATCTGACGCAGCATATTGTGGTGATCCTCTCGGAAGCTACGCTTACGGCCAATATGCACACTGCCTATATCGAGCGGCCTGAATTTCATACCGCGCGTTATGGGGTGCTCATGAGCGGGCCTTCAGCCACAGCCGATATTCAGGGTGTGCTGGTGCGCGGCGCGCAGGGTGTGCGTACGCTCAGTGTCTGGTGGGAACCATAAGCGCCCGTAGCAACCGGGTGGGGGTTGCCTGCTGTTCGCGCTCTGATTGTATCGGGGCCGGGTGGCAGGTCAGTCCTGTGGGGTGACGCCCGGCAGTAGGCTGCTGGGTGCGTGGCCATGCCAGCGTGTGAAGGCGCGGGTAAAGGAGCTGCTTTCCGCATAGCCCAGCATGAAGGCGGTCTGGGCGACGGAAAAACGGCCTGATTGCAGGTAATGCACGGCCTGTTGCTGGCGTGTTTCCTCAACAAGCTGGCGGTGGCTGGCATTTTGGTCTGCCAGCCGCCGCTGGAGTGTCCATGGCGGGCAGCCCAGTTCTTCGGCTACGGCGGTAATAGATGGATATCCCTGCGGCAGAAGGTGGATAATAACCTGCCGCGCCGTTTCCAGAATATTGCGTGTTTGTGTGCGTGTAGTTTTTTCCGCCTGAATGTTCAGCAGGCTGCTTCTGGCAGTGCAGAACAGGATACTATCCGCATCGGGCATGGGGGTGCTGAGCACCGATGCCGGAAACAGCAGGGCGTTGGAACGCCTGCCGAAATGCACTGGGCAACCGAAAGCCTGCCCGTGGTCCTGCCTGTCCTGTGCTGCGGCTTCGTGGCGGAAATGCACCTCGGTGGGGGCCCATGTCGGGCCCATGGCGGCTTTGATCAGGTTGCAGAAAACCGCCAGAGAGAGTTCGCTATCATGGCGGTGGTTGCTCAGGTTGGGCGCGTCCACACTATATTCCAGCACACAGACCCCGCGCCGGATCTGGCTGCTGACAGTGCTGTTGTCCTGATGAACGGAAAAGAAGCTGGCCAGATTGTCCAGCGCATCGCCCAGAGTGGGGGCTGACAGGGCCAGATAGCCCAGCAGGCCCAGACGGCTGGGAGCAAACTGGTGGCCGAACCACAAGCCAAAATGAGTCGTGCGCGTGCTGTGTGCCGCGTAGTCCAGTGCCTGACAGTAGGTGTCCAGAAAGACCATGTCCGAGGGGGCGCACTGGCGCGGAACAGCCAGTCCGGCTTGACCGAAAACGTCAGTCGGGTTTCCGCCACGCTGGCGGATGAACGTGTCGAACCCGTGAACAACGGAGGCCAGAACAGTGGTGGAAAACCTGTCCGGGCCAAAGGGGGCCTGTGCCAGTTGTGTCATGTTCAAGCCTGCAAGGTCATGTCTGCCTGATGCAAGGGACAGGCATGCAGGATAGCGCATGAGAGGCAGGCTGCGTCAAATCATTTCTATCATGGAACATGTGGCGGCGTGGCAGAGGGTCATAGTCACCGGCATTCTGTCATCAAATGGCATGAGATTGTGACCGTCTGCCATTAAATGCCAGCACGGCGGAGGCATACACTGAATGCATCATCAGCCTCATTACGGGGCAAGGCAGGGAGTGTAAGATGACCGATCCGTATCTGGCGGGATTCAGCGACAAGGCAGCGGTTCTCGCGGCCTCGGAACGGTACTGGAACCCGGACAAAACCCGTTTCTGGCAGGAGGCTGATGTGCCGCTCGTAATCGGGCGGCGCGAAGGCTATGTCCTGACCGATATCAACGGGCATGAACTGATCGATGTGCACCTTAATGGGGGCACCTATAACCTTGGCCACCGTAATCCCGATCTGATCAAGGCGCTGACAGACGGGCTGGCGTATTTTGATATCGGTAACCACCATTTTCCATCGCCCTCGCGCACCGCGCTGGCTATGAAACTGCTGGCCCTGTCAGGGCAGCCTTTCGAGCGTGTGGCCTATGCCACAAGTGGGAGCGAGGCGATTGACCTTGCTATTAAATCCGCGCGGTTTGCGACTGGACGGCGGCGGATCATTTCCATCCGCAAGGCCTATCATGGCCATACAGGGCTTGCCGTTGCCACGGGCGATGAGCGCTTCAGCCGCCTGTTCCTTGCGGACAGGCCAGAAGAGTTCGAGCAGGTGCCCTTTAATGATCTTGACGCCATGCGCACGGCCCTGCGGGCGGAGCCAGCCGCGGCTGTCATTATGGAAACCATTCCGGCTACCTACGGTTTTCCGTTGCCTGAGCCGGGTTACCTCGCCGCGATCCGCGCCCTGTGCGATGAAACGGGTGCATTGTACATTGCCGATGAGGTCCAGACCGGGCTGATGCGTTCTGGCGCGTTGTGGGCCATTTCGCGCCAGAATGTGCAGCCTGATATTCTTGTGACATCCAAAGGGCTAGGTGGGGGTATCTACCCGTTTGGCGCACTGTTGATGACAAAGGCAGCCGGTGGCTGGCTTGACCGTGACGGCTTTGCCCATATGTCCACCTTCTCCGGGTCTGAGGTTGGGTGCCATGTGGCATCCGCCGTGCTGGATATCACCACCAGTGAGCAGACCGTGGCCAATGTGCATGCTGTTATCAAGCAGTTTGCGCAGGGGCTTGCGGATATCCGTTCGCGCCATGCGGACTGGTTTGTTGGTATTCGTCAGGAAGGGCTGATTATCGGTCTGGAATTCAACGATGCGCAGGGCGCCAAACCCGTCATGCGCGAGCTTTACAAGCGCGGGGTCTGGGCCATTTTCTCCACGCTTGATCCGCGCGTCTTGCAGTTCAAGCCCGGCTTGCTTCTGACATCCGGGCAGGTGGGAGACATTCTGCAACGGCTGGAAGATGCCGTGGTGGCCAGTGCCCCTGTCATGAGCGAAAGGGTGTGAGCATGAGAGACGCCGCTTGGCAGGAAACATCATGGAAGTGGTATGAAAACACGCAGGCGTTTTTGCCGCTCTATGGTTTGCATGAAAACTCACGCTGTACATTGCTGAGCTTTTCTGAAAATGCCGTCTACCGGGTAGAAGGGCCCGGTGGTGTGGTGCATGTATTACGCCTGCACCGGCCACATTACCGCGAAATTGCTGAAATTCAGGCTGAAATCACGTTTATCGACCGCCTGATAGAAGACCGCGTGTTGCAGACTCCCCCGGTTTTGCCCGCTGTGGACGGCAAAAAACTGGTTATTATCGGGAGTGGTGAGCGCGAACAGCATGCGGTTCTGTTCCGGTATTTTGAAGGCCATATGCCTCAAGCCGATGGTCTGGACAGGGATTTTTTCAGACTTGGGATCATTTCCGCCCGGCTGCATGACTATACGTATGCCAATGCAACCCTTAACAGCCTTGAGCGCCCGCAATGGACGGTCGCTACCACCATTGGCGAACAGGCCATGTGGGGGTGCTGGAAACATAACCATGCCATGAGTGCCGAGCAGCATCAGGTTCTGGAGGCGGCAGACCAGATGGTGCGCCGCAGGCTGGCCGCCTATGGCAGGCCGGATAATCGCTGGGGACTGCTGCATGGGGATATGCGTCTGGCCAATATCCTGTCCAACAAGGAAGAGATGTGCCTGATCGATTTCGATGACTGCGGGTTTAGCTGGCACATGTATGAGCTGGCCTGTGCCTGCACGTTTAACGAATACGGGCCGGATATAGAAAGCCTGTGCAGCAACTGGGTGCAGGGTTACCAGAGCCAGCGCGCACTTGATGATGCGGATGTGGCCATGATCCCGACCATGCTCATGCTCCGCCGGCTGCTGATGGTTGGCTGGTTTGCAACCCACCGCCATTCGACCGAAGCACAGGCGCTGGAAGATGGTTTTGTGGAAACATCGGTGGTTATGGCGAAAGACTATTTGAGCGGTGGTTTTCTGTCGGATCTGGTGTCGAGATCCGCCGCAGCCTAGAGCATATGTTTTTTGTTATGCATTATATTTCCATATCGTAATAATATGTGACTGTCGGCAGGCATGCTGCATCATTGGCCATGCCTGCGGGGTTTGTGCGGCGGAGGGTAAGCATGTTCAGGTCTCTCGAAGGGCGTACGGTGCTTGTTACAGGCGGCACCCGGGGCATCGGGCGCGGTATTGCCGAGCGTTTCGGGCAGGTAGGCTGTCAGGTGGCCGTTGTTTCGCGCAAAGCGGAAGATGCGCAGGCGGTTGCCGCTGCCATTGGGCCAAAAGCCTTGGGATTTGGTGTGGATGTATCGTCCGGCGCTGACTGTGAAACGCTGGTCGAGCAGGTTGTAAATGCTTTCGGGAGTGTGGATATTCTCTGTGCCAATGCGGGGATTTTCCCATCTGCCACGCTGGAGACCATGACCGAGGAAGACTTCGATCATATCATGGCGGTCAATCTGCGCAGTTTGTTTACCTGCACGCGCGCGGTGTTGCCGGTCATGAAGAAAAAAGGCTGGGGGCGTATCGTCGCAACATCGTCTGTGACTGGCCCTATCACCGGTTTTCCGGGCTGGGCGCATTATGGGGCGTCCAAGGCTGGGCAGATGGGTTTTTTACGCACGGCAGCGATAGAACTGGCCCCGCATGGCATTACCATCAACGCGGTCATGCCCGGTAATATCCGTACCGAAGGGCTGGATAGTCTGGGTGATGAATATCTGAGCGCCATGGAGGCATCCATTCCCATGGGGCGTTTGGGCTCGGTTATGGATATTGCCAATACCGCGCTGTTTCTTGCCTCGGAGGAGGCAGGCTATATTACCGGGCAGGGTATTGTTGTTGATGGTGGGCAGGTTTTGCCGGAATCTGCCATGGCTTTACCTCAGCATCCATAACCTGTTACGCGCAGGCCACGCTGCGGGGCTAACCCGCGCCGCGTGGTCTGCGGAGTGTATCAGTCGCGCACGCGTTCGATTTGCGCACCGCAGGCTGCGAGTTTGCGTTCCACAGCTTCATAACCACGGTCAAGATGGTAAACGCGGCTCAGGATTGTCTCGCCATGGGCGGCAAGGCCCGCGAGAATGAGCGAGAACGAGGCCCGCAGGTCTGTCGCCATGACAGGAGCGCCCGAAAGCCCATGCACGCCACGGATAATGGCGGATGATCCATGCACGTTGATGCGCGCGCCCATGCGGTTGAGTTCAGGCACATGCATGAAACGGTTTTCAAAAATCGTTTCCGTGATCATGGAAGCCCCGTCCGCCACAGAAAGCAGCGCCATGAACTGGGCCTGCATGTCCGTGGGGAAGCCGGGATAAGGCTCGGTCATGATATCGATACCACGCAGGGCGCCGGTGCGCCGCACCCGCATGGTGTCGCCTTCCTGCGTGACTTCCACGCCGGTTTCTTCCAGTGCGCGCACCACAGCACCCAGATGGTCGACATGCCCACCCACCAGACGCAGGTCACCACCGGTAATGGCGGCAGCGCAGGCATAGGTGCCGCACTCGATACGATCAGGCATGATCCGGTGCTCGGCCCCGTGCAGTGCTTCCACCCCTTCGATGGTGATGGTACCGCTGCCAGCGCCCTGAATACGCGCGCCCATGGCGTTCAGGCAGTTAGCCAGATCAACCATTTCAGGCTCGCGCGCGGCGTTAATGATTTCCGTGCGGCCTTTTGCAAGGGTCGCGGCCATCATCAGGTTTTCGGTCGCCCCGACAGAGGCAAAGGGCAGGATAATGCGCTCGCCCTTCAGACCGTGTGGGGCGCGGGCGTTGATATAGCCGTTTTCGAGGGTGATTTCGGCCCCGAGCGTTTCCAGCCCTTTCAGGTGCAGGTCAACCGGGCGGGTGCCAATGGCGCAGCCTCCGGGTAGGGACACCCGCGCATGGTGGCAGCGCGCGAGCAGCGGCCCCAGCACGAGAATGGATGCCCGCATTTTGGAAACAATGTTGTAAGGCGCTTCTGTATTCGTAATATCGCCACCCACGGACAGGGTGGAGCCATCGCCCTTTACGTCTTCCACGCTCAGCCCATGCTGTACCAGCAGGGCGCGCATGGTGGCGATATCGGCAATATGCGGCACATTGGACAGCACCAGCCGTTCAGGCGTGAGCAGCCCTGCGACCAGAAGTTTCAGCCCCGCGTTTTTGGCCCCACCAATCACGATTTCCCCATGCAGGGGGCGACCACCATGGATAATGAAACGATCCATCGGGTTACATCCGGGGCGTGGCAACGCCACGCTGGCCCATATATTTGCCGGCCCGGTCCGCATAGCTGGTCTCGCACGGAGAGTCGCCCTTGAAGAACAGGAACTGGCAGATGCCTTCATTGGCGTAGATACGCGCGGGCAGGGGGGTGGTGTTGCTGATTTCTATCGTAACCTGCCCTTCCCACTCGGGCTCAAGCGGGGTCACGTTCACGATAATGCCGCAGCGCGCATAGGTGGACTTGCCCAGACACACCACCAGCACATCGCGTGGGATACGGAAATATTCGATCGTATGCGCCAGCACGAAGCTGTTGGGTGGGATAATGCACTCATCAGCCTTGCGCGAGACAAAGCCTTCAGGGCTGAAGTTCTTGGGGTCGACAATGGCGTTGTTCACGTCGGTAAAAATACGGAAATCATCCGCCACCCGCGCATCATACCCGTAGGAAGACAGGCCGTAGGAAATCACGCCCTCGCGCTTCTGGTTTTCCACGAAGGGTTCAATCATCCCGTGGTCGGTGGCCATTTTGCGGATCCAGGTATCAGGCATCACGGGCATGGTTTGGGCTTTCCTGTTTCAGGGCGGGCGGAAGAAGTGGGGGCGGCGGCGCTGTCGTTTTCCTGCCTGCTGCGGGCCTGCGCCTTGCGGCGGAGCAGGTTGGCGCGCAGGGCGGCGGCCTGTCTGTCCAGACGTTCAGCGTGGGCGGCCTGTCCTCTGGCGGAAAGGCGCGAAGTCGTATCACGCCCGGTGGATGGATCGCTGCTTGGGGCCGCTGCGGGCGCTGTTTTGTCTGTGGGTTTGCTCATGAAGGGAGGCGGCAGGCCAGTCGCGCGCGGTTAAAGGGAAACAGTCTGCTGAGTAGCAGAGGTGGCCTGCCATGCCTAGAGCGTGTCGTGTGTTGTCCTGTCGGGTACCATGTTCTGCGCGGTTTAGTGCGCAAGCCCCGGAAAGGTCGCCTTAAGCCCGGCAATGACCATGCCAACGGAAATGGCTAGCAGGATCATCCCCATAAGCCGCGTTGTAATCGTGCGCATTGTCTCGCTCATGACCCTGCCGATTGCGGCGGCAAAAAACAGCGTCACAAACAGGATCAGCAATATGCCCGCGATAATGCCGCCTATTTCCATCATGTCGGTTACGGAGCTGCCGGACCCGGTATAAATGATGGTGGTAGCGATGGTTCCCGGTCCGATCACCAGCGGGAAGGTAAGGGGGTAAAACGCCAGACTGGACAGGTTTTGTGCCTGTGCCTGCTCGTGATCACTACCCTGATGGGACGTAATGGTGCTGCCATTGAGCATGGACCACGAAATCTGTGCGAGCACGATCCCTCCCGCCACGCGGAACTGGTCAATGGTAATGCCAAAAAAGCCAATGATCTTTTGCCCGGCCAGCAGAATGATCAGACACATGATGGCGGAATAGACCGTAACCTTGAAGGCCAGAGCGCGCTGCTGGCCCGCAGAAAACCCCGCCGTCATGGCAAGAAAGACGGGCAGACTGAGAAACGGGTTCATGACGGCCAGAAATGTGCCGAGCGCCTTGATAATTTCCGTATGATCCAAGGGTACGTATCTTTCGCGTTCTGTGTTTACGCGCTGGACGATGGCATAAGATACGTATGAGAGACCACCCGCTTTGTGCGGTGTGGCGCCGTTACATGGCTCTCTGGCAGGGCCGGATAGGCTGCGGATCTGTCTTTTGGCCCTGCACTAGCCCATTGCCGGGCATGGTGCAGGGTTTTGTGGCCCCGGGTGGAAAAACCCGGAGCATGGTGTTTACAGGTTGGCGATAACTTTCAGCCCCATAGCGGCGGAGTTGGGAATGTTATGCGTCTCGCCGGGGTGGATCATGTACTGGAATTCCGGCTGGATGATCAGGCCCGGCAGCGCGTCAATGCTGTAATAGGCTTCAATCACGTGAGAGTCGTTCTGCACGCCATGTACCCCCAGAGAAAGGTTCATGTCCTGCGCGATCATCTGGCTTTCACGCCGGCGGTCGCTGACCTTGTACCAAGAATACAGCACGCCAAACCGGTCCGTCAGGCGTGAGGGAATGACCCCCACCATCGAAAAGCCGCCATAGACTTCGTCAGACACGTTTACGGCGCGTGGTGTCACATGCACATAACCGGCCATCAGATACCCACCGGCCATCTGGTTACGGCCACCAAGGCGGTAGACCATCTGATCGGTTTCAAGCCAGAACATGTCGCTCGGCCCTGAGTGGACACCGGGCATGCTGTTCACCACGGCGGCAGGCAGCGCGGTGCTGATCTTGTCCGCATAGCGGGTCGTGTCATGCGCGTAACCCAACACGTAATGTCCGGGCAGACGGTTACGTGTGAGGAAGGGTTCCCATGTGAACTCAATCGGCAGCGACAGGCCGGTTGCATTTTCAGCACCCCATGCCCAGCCCGAAGGGTTGTCGCTCAGCGCGCTTACAGAATACGCACCCACCTGCAAAGCCGTATCCCGCGTGGGGCGGAAGCGCAGCCGTGCGCCCCATGTAGCCTTGGGATACACGCTGAAACCGGGGTTCTGCTTCAGAGCCACAGGGGCCGAGCAGGTGACCTGGAACGAGCACAGCAGTGGCGATGTCGCAAACACATGGGTGAGCGACATACGACCAAAGATCAGGTCCATGGTGTTGTTGCGGAATTTTTTCTCGGCATACATGTCCACCAGATGGGCGGCCACGTTGCCTGAGAGGGTATACACTTCCTGCAAAGCCACGAACTGCTCACCCACGCGGTTCTGGTAAGCCTTGCCCGCGCGTTCCATGACGAGCGTATGCACGGACCAGCCGTTCAGGCTGGGTGCCATCTTGCCGAGGTCGAACGTGCTCTGCAGGGTCAGTTCATGCACATAGCTGTTGCCGTGTTCGTTCGGCAGCCCGCCTGAAAACAGCCCCATCCATTCACCCTTGTAGGATAGGGAGAAGGAAAAGCCCTTGTCTTTCAGTCGGTTGCGGAACGGCATCAGCGGTTCCACAAGGTGGCCGGTACCTGCGGTGGGCACGTAGTAGGGGTCGTCCAGATCCTTGTCGCGCTGGGCGTCGAGCCATGCGGGCAGCAGGGCGGAAGGCCCTTCACCCTTGGAGATGGCGTCGAGTTCGATCTGGTGGAAAGAGTGCTTGATTTCAGATGGCACGATCGGGAGCATGCCAAATGGCGACTGACCGCTGATCGGCAGCACGGGCACGCCGCTTGGCGGAATGGGCGTATTGGCCGGGCGCTTGATAGCGGCGGGGTCCGGGCCAAGCATTTCCGCATCAAGCGGCGCTGCGGTGACGTGCACAATGCTCACTGGTTTGCCAGATGCCGCGGTGGCTGCCTGTGTTGTTGTGGTGGTCGCCAGAGGTGCCGTAGGTGCGGCAAAGGCAGCAGGCATGTGCCACAGGGCGGCCAGCGCCAGTGAACTGCAGCCTGCGTTACGTGTTGAAAAAGCACGGGGAGCAGCCGCGCGCCGAGCAGCGCGGCTTGAGAAGAAACGAGACATTCCGCGTCCTGTTGCTATCTGCGTCTGATGAAAATCGAGGGCGTTCAGAACCGTCTAGGCTGACGGCAAACAGACAGGGACGACACCGGCAGGTGCCGTACACAGAGTGAAGAGTAACGGGCGGAACAAAAATACCTGAGCCATGGAACCAACTTTCATTATTGTTTTTTTGGTATGTCGGCCCTCAGAAAAAACCAGAACTCCGGGTATGGGTCAAGGGGAGTTGCGCAATAATATTACAAAAAACAAAAAAATAAGGACATAAAATTAAAAATATTACGCTAATTAGGTTTTTATGGCAAAATTACAACAGTCGGCGTGACTACCCTGCACGGGCCAGATCCTGCCAGCCGCACAATTGCGTGTGCGTGCGCGCCAAAGCCTGCCGAAAGCCATCCGAACAGAGGGCTTCCAGTTCCTTGTCATGTTCATAGGTGGGCATCAGCCGTTGCAGCAGGGTATTTTTATGCGTGGCGGGATGGAAATAGATCTCGGACACGCCTTCTGGCAGGTGCATTGCCAGTGCCGCCATGCGCTCGGGGGTCATATGCCCACTCCAGGCCAGACCAAAGCACCAGTCATTGGTCATCATGCCCGCTTTGCGGGCCTGATAGCGCAGGAGCTTTGTCCAGCGACGCAGGATGGCATCGCCCAGCGTATCAGGCTGCGTGCCGGATGCGAAAGCTAGCGGGCCGGGGGGTTCAATGGGAATGCGCACGGCATTCAGCCCGTAGCCTTTGCCAATCTCGATCATCAGGCGGCCAACAGTCGGGTGCAGGTGCATGTGCTTGTGGGCGTTGGCATGGTCCAGCCGCAGGCCTGTACGCCTGAAAGCTTCAAACTGGGCGGTAATTTCGCGCCTGAGTTCCCGCCGGCCCTCGGGGAGAAAGAAATACTCGACTCCCAGCCCCAGTTGCGAGGAAGACAGCCACCCGTCCGGGCCGGTAATCAGGGGGAGTTCGGCATGGCTGAGCGTGGCCGGGCCTTCGATCGTGACAAGGTGCAGCCCGACATTAAGCGTGGGCAGGCGCTTTGCGCGCTCCACGGCGTCCTGTGCGGCAGCACCGGCGACCATCAGGCTGGCAGTGGAAAGCAGCCCCTGACGATGTGCGATTTCAATGGCTTCATTCACTTCGACAGACATGCCGAAGTCATCAGCGGAAATAATGGCGCGTTTCATGGCGGGAACTCCGTGCGCCCGCTATGGGGGGCAATGAGAGGCGCCGGGTAGGGCGGGCCGATCCGCGCGCCTGACAGGGGGGCTGGGCATGAACTACGCCACGCAAACGCCTTGCTACAAAATAAAATCCCCCACAGACCTTGCGGTGTGTGGGGGGGCAGTAACCTCAGGCGGCCTTGCGGTCCTTGAGGAACTGGAAGAACTCGACGCCTTCGCGCAGGCGGCGCTTGAGCATCTGCGGCGAGGTGATCATTTCCCCAAGGATGGAGGCGATCTTCGGCGCGCGGAAGTAGAACTTCTTGTAGAATTCTTCAACGCTGTTGAAGATTTCCGTGTGGGAAAGATGGGGGTAGTGCAGCGGTGCGATCTGCACGCCGTTTTCGTCCAGCAGTTCGGCGTTGCTTTCGTCCAGCCAGCCGTTTTCGGTGGCCTGCTGGAACAGGGCCGTGCCGGGATAGGGAGCGGCCAGAGAAACCTGCAGCGTGTGCGGGTTGATTTCCTGCGCGAAGCGGATGGTTTCCTGAATGGTTTCCTGCGTTTCGCCCGGCAGGCCCAGAATGAAGGTACCGTGGATCTTGATCCCGAGTTCATGGCAGTTCTTGGTGAACTCGCGCGCGACTTCAACGCGCATGCCCTTTTTGATGTTGTGCAGGATCTGCTGGTTGCCGCTTTCGTAACCGACCAGCAGCAGGCGCAGGCCGTTGTCACGCAGCACCTTCAGGGTGTCGCGCGGCACATTGGCCTTGGCATTGCACGACCAGGTAACGCCCAGCTTGCCCAGTTCGCGCGCAATGGCCTCGGCGCGGGGCAGGTCGTCGGTGAAGGTGTCGTCGTCGAAGAAGAATTCCTGCACCTGCGGGAAATACTGCATCGCCAGACGGATTTCAGCCGCCACGTGCTGCGGGCTGCGGGTGCGGTAGCGGTGGCCACCCACGGTCTGCGGCCACAGGCAGAAGGTGCAACGCGATTTGCAGCCACGGCCCGTGTAAATGGAGATGTAGGGGTGCTTGAGGTAACCGATGAAGTAGTCTTCAATCCGCAGGTCGCGCTTATAGACTTCCGTGACGAAGGGCAGGCTGTCCATGTCTTCGATCATGGCGCGGTCGCGGTTGGCGACAATCTCACCGTTCTTGTTGCGCCAGGTGATGCCGTCCACATCCTTAAAGTCCATGCCGTCGGCAATGTCCTTGATGGTGAAGTCGAACTCGTTGCGGGCAACGAAGTCGATAGGCGCACCCTTGAGCATGCTTTCTTCAGGCTGCACGGCAACCTTCGCGCCCACCATCCCGATCTTCAGGTTGGGGTTCACGTCCTTGAGCATCTGCGCCACCTGCACATCCTTGGCAAAGGACGGGGTGGAGGTGTGCAGGATCACCAGATCGCGGTTTTTCACGTCTTCAAGAATGGGCTCCATGCCCATGCGTGCGGGGGGGGCGTCAATCAGGCGGCTGCCAGCCACCAGCGCCGCAGGCTGTGCCAGCCAGGTCGGGTACCAGAAGGACTTGATTTCGCGCCGGGCCTGATAGCGTGAACCTGCCCCGCCATCAAAGCCGTCAAAGGTGGGAGGCTGGAGGAAAAGGGTTCTCATCGTCATCTGTTTGTGTCCTGACAGGAAAAGGCTGTGTAGCGGGCTGCGGCCAGTTGGCCGGAAAGACCTCGGTCTGCTTTGGGTAGGGAATTACTCTGGCCCGTGAGGGGAAAGCAAGTCCTGCGATGCCAGCCCTAGCGTCCGGTGGAGAGACTCCGCGGGGCTGGAGCCGATGCGGCAGGGTGGGGAGCGACGTGCATGGTCTGCCCGCGCCAGTGGACTTCAGTGCCGCTGGCACTGCCGACCATGATCGCAGCGGAAAGCCAGTCTCGCAGGGGGAGCAGCAGCATTGGCCAGAGCGCGCGTGCCCCCACGGAGCGGTCGATCAGGTATGAAGTCAGCGCCCGCACGGCCCAGATTGCCCAGAAAAAAGGCAGGGACCACGCCGCATGTGGCTGAAAAGCCACGCAGAGCAGGGCCCAGAAAAGCGGGAGTTGGATGGAAGACGCAGCATAGCCCGCTGGGGCCAGTGCGCAGACAGTCCGGCCCCAGCGCAGTTCATGGCGTAACAGGTCTGTCACACTGGATTCGGCAATGGTGGTCCAGGTCATACATCCGGCAATGGCGATGTTCTGGCCATGCCGCAGGATAAGCCTGCCCAGCAGGGCGTCATCCGCCACATGGGGTAGCAGGGCTTCCAGCCCGCCCACGGCTTCCAGCGTGGTGCGCCGCAGGGCCATGGTGGCCCCAAGGCAGTCCTGCCTGCCCAGATAGCGCGAGAGCATGACGCCGGGCAGGAAGTTGTGGTTGATCTGGCAGGCGGCCAGCTTCTGCACCACGGTATTGGCCGAGGTCAGGCCCGCGTACAGCGTTGTGACCAGCCCCGTGCGGGGGGTCTGCAACGCTGCGACAATCTGGCGCAGATAGTCCGGGCTGACATGGATATCGGAGTCGGAAATCACCAGCACATCATGCCGCGCATAGGGCAGGATGTTCATCAAGTTGCTGATTTTGCGGTTCAGCCCGTGCAGGACGGGGTTGACCACCAGCCGCATGTCCAGCCGCGGGTAGCGTGCCTGTAAACGCTGGACAATGGCCACTGCGGGGTCATCTGCCTCGCGCACGCCGAACAGGATCTGCATATGCGGGTAGTCCTGCGTGCAGAAGCTTTCAAGTGCTTCTTCCAGCAGGGGCTCCGAGCCGTATAGGGGCTTGAGAACCGTAACAGGTGGCAGCACTTCGGTCAGGGGGGCGCTGCGCTCACGCTGGCGGAAGCGCGCCAAAAGGCCTGCCCCCAGAGCGGACTGGACACAGCCCGTGACGGCCAATGCCGCGCTGACAGCCGCCAGAACAGGGAAGACACCGGTTGTCATGCCTGTGCCTCTTCCTGCCCGACGTTATATCCTGCCTTGTGTCTGCCACACCGCACGCTGGTGGTCCTGTCCGCTGTTGTGACTCAGTTGCTCGAGTAATTCTGAACCTTGCGCTCCAGAACGGCAATCAGCCCCGCTACACCGCCAGAGGCCAGTGTGGAACTAAAATCCGCGCGCTGGGCGGCTGCCTGACTGATATGGGCGTCACTCAGCAGAACGTCCGTAATACGCCAGCTACCGTTTTCCTGATGCACGATATAGCTCAGTTCGGTCGGCGCGGAACCATCATCGCCACCAACATGGGTCACGACAATCTTGCCGCCGCCCGCCGGGGCATCCGCAATGGTGGGGGAAACGGAGAACTGGACATCCGAACCGGGCTTGAAGCTCGAGACGTAACGCGCAACCGTGTAGTTGCGGAAAGCCGCCAGAAGCTTCTGCTTTTCATCGTCGTTCAGGGCGTTGTAGCGCAGGCCGACCGATGCCTTGAGCACGGCTGTCAGGTCATAGGACTGGTCAATGGCCGGAGCCACGATCTGGCTACGCTCAGCGAAGCTGCTATGGGCTTTCTGGACTGTGTCCAGTGCCTTGTAGAGAATCTGGACAGGAGCCGCAGGTGCGTTATCCGCGGCAGATTGCGCCATGGCAGCAGGGACGGAAACTCCATGCCCGGCCACCGGAAGGACTGCGATACCAAGGCTGAACGCCAGGGCCGCACGGAAGGAAATGCGTGTCATGGTTTTAAGATGTCGTTCCCGTAAGGCGGTTTGGCAAGTTCGCTGCAAGCATGCCACCGATGTTTCCCGTGTTTAGGCCGTTTTGGGCTTTCAGGTCTACGCCGAGCGCTGCGAGAGCGGTAGCGACGATATGGGGTGCGTCGAGGCCGGCCTCGGCATACTGGGCTGGCTGTGTGTTGTGGTCGATAAAGCGGTCTGGCAGGGTCATGGGGCGGAAGCGCACCTGATCCAGCAGGCCGGTGCGCGCCAGATGGTGGCACACCAGCGAGCCAAAACCGCCTTCAGACCCTTCCTCGATCGTAATCAGCACCGCATGGTTGCGGGCGAGGTTTTCCAGCAGCGCCGTGTCCAGCGGCTTGGCAAAGCGTGCATCCGCAACCGTGGGGGCAAGGCCCTGAGCAGCAAGAATATCCGCCGCCTGCAGGCAGTCCGCAAGCCTTGGCCCGAGCGAGAGAATGGCAACGCCACCCTTTTCCGCACCGGACTGGCGGCCCATCTCGCGCACGATCCGCCCACGCCCGATTTCCAGCACCGTGCCAGCAGCAGGCAGATCCAGACCCAAACCATTGCCACGCGGGTAGCGCAGCGCCAGCGGGCCTTCGTCAAACGCAACGGCCGTGGCCGTCATGTGCAGCAGTTCAAGCTCGTCAGACGGCGCCATGATGGTCATGCCCGGCAGGCAGCCCAGATAGGCAATGTCGAACGACCCCGCATGCGTGGCTCCATCCGCCCCCACCAGACCGGCACGGTCGATGGCAAAGCGCACGGGCAGGTTCTGCAGCACCACATCATGCATCACCTGATCATAGGCGCGCTGCAGGAAGGTGGAGTAAATGGCGCAGAACGGCCGCAGCCCTTCGGAGGCCATGCCCGCCGCAAAGGTGACGGCATGCTGCTCGGCAATACCCACATCGAAAAAGCGCTCGGGGTAGTTCTTGGCAAAGGCGTCCAGCCCCGTGCCCGAAGGCATGGCGGCGGTAATGGCGGCAACCCGCTCATCCTGCCCGGCAAGGCGCACCAGCTCACGCGCAAACACAGATGTATAGCTGGGCGGGCCAGCAGGTCCCTTGCTCTGCTCGCCTGTGACCACATTGAACTTGGCAACCGCGTGATACTTATCGCCCGCGTTTTCAGCGGGGCGGTAGCCATGGCCTTTTTCCGTGATCACATGCAGCAGGATCGGGCCGTTATCCGTATCGCGCAGGTTGCGCAGGATGGAAATGAGCTGCGGCAGGTCATGCCCGTCCACCGGGCCGACATAATACATGCCCAGTTCTTCAAACAGCGTGCCGCCGGTGATCATGCCGCGGGCATATTCATCCGCCTTGCGGGCCGTGCGCTCTACCGGGGCAGGCAGCTTCTTGACGAAACGCCCGGCCAGTTCACGCAGGCCCATGAACTTGCGCGAGGACATCAGCCGCGACAGGTAGTTGGACATCGCCCCCACAGGCGGGGCGATGGACATCTCGTTATCGTTCAGGATCACGATCAGCCGTTCCGCACCCGGCCCGGCAACGGAGGCGTTGTTCATCGCCTCATACGCCATGCCAGCCGAAATCGAGCCGTCGCCGATCACCGCGATCACGTTGCGCTCACGGTAGGAGGCATCGTCCTTGGCGCGCAGGTGGTGCGCCACGGCCATGCCCAGACCGGCCGAAATGGAGGTGGAGGAATGGGCCGCGCCAAACGGGTCGTATTCACTCTCGGAGCGGCGGGTAAAGCCCGACAGCCCGCCGGGCTGGCGCAGGGTGCGGATGCGCTCGCGCCGGCCGGTCAGAATCTTGTGCGGGTAGGCCTGATGGCCCACATCCCAGATTACCCGGTCATCGGGCGTATCGAACACCGCGTGCAGGGCTACCGTCAGCTCGACAACACCCAGCGATGCACCAAGATGCCCGCCCGTGGTCGAAACCGCGTCAATCGTCTCCGCACGCAGCTCGTCCGCTACCTGAACAAGCTGGTCAACCGAGAGGTTCCTCAGGTCAGACGGATACCGAACGCGATCCAGACCAGAAAAACGGCCAAACGTCGGAATCCGCTCAAACGCGTCCTTGTCCTGCGCACTGTCCATGTGATCGCTTCCATCTTCTTGTTGTTGGCAGGGACGGGCCTGCGTAGTGTTCTGGGTTAATGGCTACCCGCGAGCCTGTATCTGTTGATGCGGGATTTATGGTTCTGGTTTAATGTTTCTGCCAGAAACGCAAGCATAGAAGTAAATCTGGCGGATGAATGTGTCTTTTTTGCAACGCTCTGTGGAAAACACTTGAGCTTGACAAAACACCCCACCTATATGCAGGCCAGTATCTTCAATGCAGGCGGTACCGTGTCCCATGGCTGTTTCCATCAGGCAGCATGGGGCGGTACGCCGTGTTACTTTGACACACTGAACGAGTTTTCCTGAGTTACGATAAGGGTGTCCGGTTAAGGCGCCGAAGCGGGGGTTTATGGCTGTACCGATAATGCAGGCCGTCAGGGTCGGCAGCTACGTTGTCAAACAGCATATTACAGGACGCAAGCGTTACCCGCTTGTACTTATGCTTGAGCCGCTTTTCCGTTGTAATCTGGCCTGCGCGGGCTGCGGCAAGATCGATTATCCGGCGGCCATCCTCAACCAGCGCATGACGGTGCAGGAATGCCTCGATGCTGATGCCGAGGCAGGCGCGCCCGTTATTGCCGTGGCCGGTGGCGAGCCGCTGCTGCACAAGGAAATGCCGGAAATCATCCGTGGCCTGATCGCCCGGAAGAAATACGTCTATCTGTGCACGAACGCGCTCCTGCTTGAGAAGAAGATGGACGAATACGAGCCGTCTCCCTTCTTCTCGTGGGATGTGCATCTCGATGGCGACAAGACCATGCACGATGCCTCCGTCTGTCAGGATGGTGTGTACGAACGTGCCGTGGCCGCCATCAAGAAGGCGAAGGCGCGCGGGTTCCGTATTTCCATCAACTGCACGCTGTTTGACGGGGCTGATCCCAAGCGCGTGGCCTCCTTCTTTGATGAAGTGATGGCCATGGGTGTGGACGGTATCATGACCGCGCCGGGCTATGCTTACGAGCGCGCGCCTGATCAGGAACACTTCCTGAACCGCCAGAAAACAAAGCAGCTCTTCCGCGATGTTTTCCGTCTGGGCAAGGGCAAGAAGTGGCGCTTCACGCAGTCCCCGCTGTTCCTGAACTTCCTGGCGGGCAACGAGCAGTATCACTGCACGCCGTGGGGCAAGCCGCTGCGTAACGTGTTCGGCTGGCAGCGTCCTTGCTATCTGCTGGGTGAAGGTTACGCCAAAACCTTCAATGAGCTGATGGAAGACACCAAGTGGGACGACTACGGCACCGGGAACTACGAAAAATGCGCCGACTGCATGGTGCATTCCGGTTATGAGTCCACGGCTGTCATGGATGCGGTGCGTCGGCCCTGGCACATTGCCAAGGTGGCACTGTTCGGGCCTGAAACCGAAAAGCCGATGGCGCCGGAAATCTCGCTGGCTAACCAGCGTCCGGCCCAGTACGTCTTCTCCAAGCAGGTAGAAGAGCAGATGGACGCCATTGCGGCCCGCAAGCCCGCCAAGGCGCCGCGCGTAAAGGTGATCCGCACCGAAGGTGCCAATGACGCCGAAGTGAAAGCCGAAACCTCTGCGGAATCCACCGCAGCGGACTGATACGCTGGCAGTATTGCTCGCGAATCGCGCGGATTGAATAGGGCGGCTCCGATCTGGAGCCGCCCTTTTTCGTGTCGGGTGGATAAAAGCATACCATTTTTGTCCGCTTTATGGTTGGGGCAGGCATACAATCCCCGCATGGGTTTTTGCCCCGTCGCTCTGCAGGCGTGTCGCAGCCTCGGGGCTTCGTAGCTGGTATCCTGCCGGATCATCTCTTATCGTGGCGCAGCTTCGTGTGATCGCACGGGGTGGTTCTGTGCTGGGGTGTGGTTTCGGTTCATGCTTGTCTCTCTTCTTGTCATTCTGTTTCTGGTGGTGCTGAACGCCATTTTTGCCATGGGTGAACTGGCGCTTATTTCCGTTCGGAAACCACGTCTGGCCAAGCTTTATGAAAATGGCGTGTATGGGGCGGACCGGGCGCTGCGTCTGGCGGAAGACCCACAGATATTTCTGCCCACCGTGCAGATCGGCATGACGCTGGTCTCGATTCTCGAAGGAACCTTCGGCGGGATCAAGATCGAGGCGCGCCTGACACCCGTTCTGGAGCAGATCCCTGCCTTGCGGCCCTTTGCCCCCCAGCTTTCCATGGTGCTGGTGGTTATGGTGATTACGGTGCTCATGCTGGTGCTGGGTGAGCTGGTGCCCAAGCAGCTTGCCCTGCGTGAGCCCGAGATTGTCGCAGCGCGACTGGCCCTGCCGCTCGAAATTCTGGCGAACGTTACGCGCCCGGTCGTGTGGCTGCTGCGGCAGTCATCCAATCTGGTGTTGCGTCTGGTAGGGGCGGCGGATGCCGTCAACCGGACCCTGACGGAAGATGAGCTGAAAGCCTATATTGCCGAAGGTGCTCGTCTGGGCGTGCTGGAGCATGAAGAGCGCACGATGATCGAGCGCATGCTCCGTCTGGCAGACAGGCCCGTGCGCGCGATCATGACCCCCCGCACCGAGCTTTACTGGATAGACCGCCATGCCGGGCGTGAGGCGCTTGTCAGAGCGCTCAAGCAGACAACCTATGCCCGGATTGTCGTATGCGAAGGTGGGATGGATAATCCTGTTGGCGTGGTGCTGGCCAAGGATATGCTCGACCGTATGCTTGATGGCATGCCTGCTTCCATTGAGGCCGGCCTGCGCCCCATGGTGGTGGTGCCGGACAGCATTTCCGCCCTGGACATGCTGGCACGTATGCGGGGCATTCCGCTCGGCATGGCTTTTGTGTTCGATGAATATGGCGCGTTTGAAGGGATTGTTACCGCATCCGACCTGTTTGACGCCATTGTGGGGGAAACAGGGCACGAACCCCAGCAGATGGCGCATGCCACCACCCTGCCGGAACAGGATGCGGTGCTGACGCTCGAAGGTACGGAATCGGCGGATGAGGTGAAAGACAGGCTGGGCCTGCGTATGCTGCCTGAAGAAGGGAGCTACCACACACTTGGTGGGCTCATTCTGGCCCTGTTGCGGCGCGTGCCTGCTGCGGGCGACAAGGTGGCGTATGAAGGCTGGCTGTTTGAGGTGCTGGAAGTAGAAGGCCGCAGGGTAACCCGTGTGCGGGCCAGCAGGCAGGCGCTGGCGGAAAACTGAAAGCAGGAACTGGAGCCGTAAAACGCAGAAGGCGGGCTGGGTGTAACAGGGGAGAACCCCCGCTACATCCAGCCCGCCTTCTGGCGTTTTAGCCGTTCAGTGCACGGTGTGGGCTAGTGCCCTTTCCTGTGCGAAGCTGGGCCAGTCGCCTTTTGACAGGGCTGTCAGAGACGGGGCGGGAAGCTTCATCTTGCTGGCGTAGCGCCACAGATAGGTGAGGGTGCGGTGCACGTAGTCGCGTGTTTCCACATTGGGCAGCAGCTCGATATACAGCAGAGGATCAGCCGGTGCGGCCCCTGTGTTTTCCCAGTGGGCAAGGGCTGCGGGGCCGACATTGTAGCTGGCCAGCAGGCGGATCATGTCGCCACCTTCCGCATCCGTATGGCTGGTCTGGTGGGTAAGCTGCGCCAGATAATGCACATAGCGCTGCCCGATTTCCAGATTGATACCCGGATCATGCAGCGCGGAGGAGGTGCGCTCATAGTAGTGGGTATTGCTGGAGGGGGAGCTGCTGGTCACGAAATCCGCCGTGGTGGGGCGGATCTGCATCAGCCCCTGTGCGCCAGCACCGGAAACGGCCCGGGGGTCGAAATTGGATTCAACACGGGCCAGCGCGTAAACCAGAGCCGGGTCCATGGTAAAGCCATGGCGTGGATGGAATGGCGGCAGTGGCGCATCATCCGCCGTGCGGGTATGGGTATCCCCGGCCCGCAGGGCTTCGGCCATTTCGTTGGAAAGATCGTGCAGGCCCGCACTGTTGGCGACGAGCTGGAAGGCTCGGGCCAGAGTGACATCATGCAGGTCCGGCCAGACACGTCGGATCACATTTTCAGCCTGTGCGTTCTCACCGACCTGCAGGAGCGCAAACACGCGCCGCCCGGCATCGGTAGCCCCTACGGCTTCGATATCGATTTCGGTCAGCACCGGGTTGGAAACGGCACCGGTATTGGCGGCTTCCATGGGGGCGAAGCCCGCAATATGCCCGCTTTCAGCCGGATGGTCGGTATCCCCCCGCTCTTCGGTCAGGCTGGTGCGCTGGAGTATGCCAGTGCCCAGAAGGCCGTAGAACGTGTGCGGGAAGGCAGCAGCCCGTTGCAGCCACAGGTGGCGGTTATGGGTGTTGCCGAGCTTTTTGTAAGCGCGTGCAGCCCAGAAAGCGCCAGCCGCTTTCATGTCGGGCTCGGCATGGGAGGCACGTGACGTGTTCTTGAAGAACTGGGCGGCTTCGGCCCATTCGCCTTTCTGCCACAAAGCGAGACCCGCCATGAAGGCGGCCAGGGCGTTATGTTCGTGTGATTCTTCAAAGGCGTTGCGGCTGATATCTAGCGCGATATCGGTTTCGCCTTCGGCCAGCAGGGCCTGAGCGGTTTCCGCCTGAAGCTGCGAGGCATAGGCCGGCGTGATGCCCGGCGTGATGCTGATAAGGTGCAGGGCGCTTCTGGCTCCCTTTAGACCGGCATTGGTGCGTTCATGCACCGTGCGGTCCAGCAGGGGATTGCGCGAGAAGTCCTGCGTTCTGGGGGCGGAGGCCAGCGCCATATGCTGCGGGGCCAGCCTTTCGGCGGGCGGCGCAGGGGGCAAAGGCCCACCACGATCCGGCAGGGCGGCCAGTCTGGCCCAGATAGCAGGTGCATCGGCATAGCCGGTGTACTGCTTGAGCCAGTTCCGCAGTTCGGTCGCGCTGGGGTGGTAGGCCGGGTTGAGATAACGGTCGGCTTCCAGCTCACCCAGCAGGGTTGAATCTGTCAGATGGGTTGTGGCGTTGATCGCCTCAGCAAAGGAACCCTGATGTTGCAGGCGGAAAATAGCGCGGATTTCTGCCGCTATTTCAGGGGGAAGAGGTTTTGGTAGGGCAAGATCATCTCCTTCTGGAAACGCCGGACGTGGCACGACCATGGCCAGCTGCTCATCGCTGTATGGCTCGTGCCCGTTTTCCGGGGGCTTGGCATTGGCTCTCGTCATGCCGACGGAAGCGCTGGCCAACAGGGCGGCACTGGCCAGTATGGCCTTTGCCGCGATCTGATGGGGGATATGACCTATCGCTCGCATAGCAGGCGCGGTCTAAGCGCTTCGCGTTCAAAAAGCAAGTTTCATGTTTGTAAGCATCAAAAAGGGAGCGCGTAACACTCATTTCGAGACTGGTTGGAACAGTCAGGAAGGCATTGCAGGAATTCTTTGTTTTACTCAGGTATTCTGGAAAAATGAATGTGGCAATTCTTTGTGCTGGGGGTGGCGTTATTGCATGGGGCGGAATGGCTGTTTTTAGCCGCCGGTGTGGAGGCTTTGCATCACCATCATAAGGGCTTGCCATATTTCGCGCCGGGCGGTGGCGCTGGCCTGCAACTGAAGCGGATGACGCATGGCCAGCACTGGTCGGGCAGGCTGGCCGGGCTGTTCAAAAGACAGCCACTGGCGGCGCGGGGGTACGGTTTCAGGCCCCAGCAGCATGTGCGTGGCCAAGCGCCCACATAATATAATGTGGCGTGGTGCCAGCAGGGTTATGGCCCGTTCCAGAAAGGGGCGGCACAGGCGCTGTTCCAGATCGGACGGGGGGCGTCCGCCGGGGGGGCGCCACGGCAGGGCCGGGGCCAGCGCCAGCGTGTCGCGCGCAAGCGGTAGCGGGGCCAGCATTTCGTCCAGCGCGGCACCACATCGGCCCGAGAAAACCTGGCCACTCCGGTCTTCATCGGCATCGGGGGCATCACCAATAAAGAGCAGGGGGGCATTGAGCGGGCCGCGCGGTGGAACCGTATGGGTGGCGGTGGTGCGCAGGGGGCAGCCGTCAAAGCTGTTCATGGCGGCCAGCAGGGCTTCCAGCGTATCGGCTTTGGCTGCGATCTGTTGGGCCTGTTCGAGGGAATCGCCAATGGGGATGGGAGTCCCAGCCGGGGCGCGAGCCCGCGCCGGAAGGCGCGTAGTACCACCGCCCGCCTGTGGGTGTGGCGCGCGTGGTGTAGGGGGAGAGCGGTGCAGGGCCGTGGGGAGCGAGGCCGTGTCCGGCTGGGGTAGGCGCGGGAGTCGCAGGCCGGTTTCCTGCGGGGCGCGGACGGCGCGCGGCAGGTCGGCCATGGCGAAATCCACGCCCCATTCGGTATAGAGACGCAGCAGGGACAGGTGGGCTTCCATCCTCATTGCTTTACCATAACCTGTTCTGGCGGCCACACGGTTTGGCGGATTGGCCGGGCCGGGGTAGAGAATAAGGCAGCCATTCGCGTTGTTCCCCCATTCGGGTGGGGCGGTTGCAGAGGCCAGCCCGGTATCGCCGATCCAGCCTGATAAGGGGTCTTATGCTGTTCTGTCGTATTCTGCCTGCGGTTTTTCTGCTGTCCGCCTCCTTATGCTGTGCTTCGGCGCTGAGTACACCAGCAAGGGCTGCTGGACCGGCGCAGGATGGGGGCAAAACCCACAAGGAAACGGGGCATATCGATTCGGAGGCGTTCCTGCGTGCGATCGTGGCTGTGCGTTTCGAAGATGACGCAGAAGCCGCGAAGGCCTTCCAGCAGGCACTGGCGGCTGATCCGGGTAATGCCGAACTGCTGCGGCAGGCCTTGGTGCGCAGCATCATGTCAGGCTCACCCGATGCGGGGGAGCTGGCGCGCCGGGTGAATGAGCTGCCCGCCAGCCGTAATCAGGTTTCGGTGCTGGCGCTGGGTAACGAGGCCGCCCGGCAGGGGCGATGGACAGCGGCGCTCGGATATTACCGTATGGCCGAATCCGATCTGCTGACTCATCTGATCATGCCGCTGCTGATGGCGTGGGGCGAGCAGGCGCAGGGGCATGCCGGGCAGGCGGTCAATGCCCTGCTGGCGCAGGCACAGGATGCGGGGGGGCTGACGCCTTTCTATACCCTGCATGCTGCTCTGATTGCTCGGGCAGGGGGTATGGAAAACCGTGCGCAGGAGCTGCTGTTTCGTGCGCAAAAACTCATGTCTGGCTCCGATGTGCTGACAGCCCGTTCCTGTGCGGCATGGCTGTGGCAGCACGGCCAGCGTGAGAAGGCACGTGCCGTATTGCGCGCGCTGGGTGATACAGATCCGCTGCTAACCCTTGCCGGGCCGGGCTTGCAGGCAAATATTGCTGTTTTTCCAGTCACTTCGGCGCGCGAGGGGATTGCCCGCGCATATCTGCTGGCGGCGTTCATTCTCAACCAACAGGGGCGTGAGCAGATGCACGCTGACCCGGCCGGGCCAGCACGGCTGACGGCTGCGCAGCGTGGAGCCAGTGCCTTTCAGTTCAATGAGGCAAGCCGACTGATGCTTGGCTTTGCGCTGGAAATGGACCCGACTCTGGTGGAGGCGCGTCTGATGCTGGCGGAAATCCAGGGTGAGGAAGGCCATCCAGACGCTGCGCGGGAAACCCTGCTGCATGTGCCGCCTACTGACCCGTTGGCCCCGGTGGCCATGTTCCGCCTGAGCATGTTCGATATTGCGGCCGGGCATCTGGATGATGCGATTGCCCTGCTGAACAAGCTGTCGAGCGAATCCCCCGAGCAGACTGCGGGGCAGGCGCAGGTTCAGCGGGTTCTGGGCGGTGCATTGCTGGAAAAAAAAGACTGGGCGGGGGCAATTGCCGCCTACACACGGGCCATGGAGTTTGACCGCAAACACGGCGCGGTGGACTGGGCCCTGCTGTCCATGCGAGCGACGACTTATTATGAAGCCGGGGATTGGCCTCATGCCCGTGCGGATGCGCGCGCGGCACTGGCTTATGCGCCGGATGAGCCTTCCTTGCTGAACTTCCTTGGCTATTCCATGACCGAACGGCATGAAAACCTGCCTGAGGCAGAAGAGCTTTTGCGCAAGGCCCATCGTCTTGCCCCCGAAGAGGCGGCCATTACGGATAGTCTTGGCTGGGTGCGGGTCGAACAGGGGGATGTTGAAGGCGGCTTGGTTCTGCTTGAAAAAGCGGCAGAGCAGATACCGGAAGATCCTGAGGTTAACTACCATCTGGGTGAAGCCTACTGGCGTCTGGGCCGCAGGACCGAGGCAGTGGATCAGTGGAACATGGCGCTGGGCCTGCACCCAAACCCGTCAGATGAAAAATTGATCCGCGCTGCGCTGGAGCGTGCCGATATGGCACCAAAAACCGGGGTGGATGAAAAAAAGAGTGACCAGAGCAGTCAAAAAGGAGAAAAAGCACAGTGACGACCGCCGTTGCACCCGCCGGGGTGACCTTTGTGGAAGCAGCTCCCGCCAAGATCAATCTGCATCTGCATGTAACGGGCCGCCGGGCGGATGGGTATCACTGTCTGGACAGTCTGGTGGTGTTTGCCGGTGCGGGCGATGTGCTGCGTTACGAACCGGACGATGCGCCGTTGACGTTAAAGCTGGCAGGGCGCTTTGGCGCGGTACTGGGTGAAGATGCGGCCGGGCCGGATAATCTGGTTATGAAAGCCGCCAGTGCGTTACGTGATCTGGCGGGGCCGCAGGCGAAGGTGCGTGGCGGCACGTTGGTTCTGGAAAAAAACTTGCCGGTTGCATCGGGCATTGGTGGTGGCTCGGCGGACGCCGCGGCAGCACTGCGGCTGTTGAACCGGGTGTGGAATATACAGGCCGAGCAGGCTGATCTGCTGCGTCTGGCGGAACGACTGGGGGCGGACGTGCCTGTCTGCCTGCTGAGCCATACCGCGCGGATGGAAGGTATTGGCGAAGTGCTGGGTGCAGCTCCCGCTTTGCCTGAATGTGGTCTTGTGCTGGTTAATTGTGGACAGGCCGTTTCTACACCAGCAGTTTTCCGGGCACGTCAAGGCGGGTTTGTGCCCAGAGCGGAACTGCCGGCCCATTGGAACAACGCGCAGGAACTGGTGGCGACACTCCAGACACTTGAAAACAGCCTTGAAGCGCCAGCCTGTGCTGTGTGTCCGACTGTGGAAAAAGTTTTGCACGATATTGCCGCGCAGCCGGACTGTCTGATGGCGCGCATGAGTGGCTCGGGGGCGACATGCTTTGGCCTGTTCCCGAGCGTGCAGGATGCCGAGCAGGCTGCGGCCCGGCTGGCAGATGCCCATGAGGCATGGTGGGTCTGGGGTGGCGGCCTGCGTGAAGGTGCCTAACGGATTTTTCCGCAGCGCTATAACGGCGGCGGTGATATCAACTACGCCAAAAAGCTCGATTACACCCTGTCGTTGATACGCAAGGGAAAGGTTGCTCTATGTGCGTAGTGAAGCTGCTCGGTGTTTGTTTAGCCGCGTTTTTGCCAGTATCGGCACTTGCAGCCTCAACAGGCCCCGTTCCTGGCGAGCGGGCCTTGCGCGAGGAATGTAGCGCATTCTCTCAGGCAGGGATGCGAGACTGCCTTGCAAAGAAGGCTGAAAATAGCCAGAAGGCATTACGGCAAGCAGAGGAGAATGTAGCCAGAACGCTATCAAAATGGGATGAAGAGAGAAAGTACGTGAGCCAAGCTAGGGCCAAACTTACCGCATCGAATGAAGATTTCGCCAAATATCGTGATGTCCAATGCGCATTCTCTTCATCTTTGGGTGGTGGCACGATAGGAAACGCTATTGATATGCGCCGTTTGGCGTGTATCGCGGAACTCAACGGCAGGCGAGCAGTACAGCTACGCGACGCAGTGTCTGACTTGCCGTTGAAGTAGTTTGCATGAGCACTTCTAGGCTCAAAATCTGTTAATTCCTTAAACTGAGCGAGGCGTTGTGATTCACAGGTTTATCGAAGGAGATTAAGCCTGTGAGTGACATGTTTTTGCTGTCCGAGAGCCAGATGGAACGGATGAGGCCATATTTTCCTCTGGCGCACGGAGTGTCACGAGTGGATGGCCGGCGTATTCTGAGCAGGATTGTTTATGTGATCCGCAACGGTCTTCAGTGGAAAGACGCCCCGCAAGCATATGGTCCGCACAAGACTTTGTATAATCGTTTCATCCGATGGAGCCGCCTGGGCCTCTTTGACAGGATTTTTGTCGCCCTGACGGAACAGGCTGGCTGTTCAAAGCGTCTGATGATTGATGCAGCACATCTCAAGGCGCATCGGACATCGACCTCCCTGCTTAAAAAGGGGCTTTTCCCCGTCATATCGGACGGACAAAAGGCGGTCTGAACTCAAAACTCCATGCCGTGTGCGATGGTGTGGGCCGGCCTATCCGCTTTCATCTGACTGCGGGACAGGTCAGAGCGCTTTAGAAGCGCAGACGTGCTTCTGGCAGATCTTCCAGACGAGACAGAAGAAGTCATTGGGGACAGAGGCTATGACAGCAACCGTGTCAGGTTATCGCTTGCAGAACACAATATTACTGCCTGTATTTCCCGAAAAAGAACCGGAAATCAAAGCCACCCTACGACTGGCATCTGTATAAAAAACGCCATCTGATCGAAAACATGTGCGCAAAGCTGAAAGACTGGCGATGTGTTGCAACCAGATATGATCGCTGCGCTCATACAGTCATGTCTGCGATCCACATCGCAGCAAGCCTTATCTTCTGGCTCAAAGAATGAGTCCTGAGCCTAGGTTTCAGGCAAATTCATGCTGAACAACGGGGCTTGGGCGGCCTAACAGGTAGCCTTGGGCCTGTGTGCAGCCCATGGCTTTGACGATCTGGAACTGCTCTTCTGTTTCCACGCCTTCGACAATGATCACCATCGAGCGGATAGCTGCGATGCTAACAATGGCTTGAATGATTTCCCGCGCCGTGGGGTCTGACAGGCCTTGCACAAAGCTACGGTCGATCTTGATTTTGTCAAAAGGGAATTTCCACAGATAGCTGAGTGAAGAATAGCCGGTTCCAAAATCGTCAATGCTGATCCGGCATCCGATATTGCGGATGTCGTTCAGAACCGAGCTTTTGAATTCAACGTTATCAATAAGGACGTTTTCCGTTATTTCTATTTCCAGTCTGTGTGCTGGCAGGCCGGTGCCTTGCAGTGTCTGACGGATAATATCTGTCAGCTTGCGGTTTTTAAGCTGGGCTGGTGAGACATTGACCGAAACGGCTATTTCCTGCGGCCATTGTGCGGCTTGTTCGCAGGCCATCCATAAAATGCGCTCGCCAAGCTGGTGGATCAGCCCGGTTTCTTCAGCCAGACGGATGAACAGACTGGGCGGAATGGTCCCCCGTTCAGGGTGGTTCCAGCGGGCGAGCGCTTCATAGGAGCGCACACGGCCACTTTTGAGGCAGCAGATCGGCTGATAATGCAGGCTTAGCCCTTCGCCTTCCGCAAGACGGGCCAGTGCGGTGGTCAGTTCTACGCGTTCGCGTATGGCGTGGCTCAGTTCGTTATCAAACACCTTATACTGGCAGCGGCCCAGCGCTTTGGCGCGGTACAGGGCCATATCGGCATATTGGAGCAGGGTTTTTATATCCGTGGCCTGCTGGGGGAAATAGGCCGCCCCGATACTAGCCCCGGATGCCGCCTCATTCCCCTCGACAATATAGGGTAGTTTCAGGTCGTTGATCAGCCCTGCAAGGCGCTGCTCAATATCAGCGCTCATGGTTTGTAGGGGCCAGATAATGGCAAATTCATCGCCCCCCAGCCGGGCAACAAAGTCATGATCGCGGCAGCAGGCGGTTAGGCGGCTGGCGGCTTTTACAAGCAGTTCATCTCCGGCGCCGTGACCGTAAACATCGTTAACAGATTTGAAATTATCTAGATCGATATAGAGGAGGAGAAAGGGGCTCTCCAGATTTTCGGAGAGTGTTTTAAGGTGAGAGTGAAAAAAATTCCGGTTGGGCAGGCCGGTCAGGTTGTCATAATGCGCCAGCCGTTCAATCCGGTGCTGGGTTTCGCGGTATTCTGTCACGTCATCGGTGGCGGTCAGTTCCCATCGGTCATGCTCGATGTCATCGCGTAGGAGTAGGCGGCGGCTTGAAAGGATACGTTCCCGGCCTTCATGGTCAACAAGCGTCTGTTCGGATTTGGCGCTGCTGGCGCTTTCTGCCAGAGCGTGTGCTGCCTGACCGGGGCTCAGAGGCGTGCGGTCATGCAGGCCCATGGTTTCCGCCGCGCGGTTATGCAGGATAACCGACCCGCTTTCGAGTTCCCGCACCTGAATGGCGGTGGGAATGTTTTCAATAATGCTGGAAATGAACAGCTTGTCGCGCAGGGCGCTGCGGTTGGCCTGCCGGAGTTCTGTTGTGGTCTGGTTCAGTTCGGTAATGGTGTTCATGGCCTGCGTGTGCAGGGCCTTGGTCAGACCAAGGGTTGTGCCTACGCCGTGATAAAGCCCGTGATCGGTAATGATAAAACCCGTGAGCTGGTTCAGGGCCTGAGCCTGCAGGCTTTTATTGACGAAATCTGCAACCGGGTGGTTCAGGTCCACAAGAATGGGGTCGGTATCCATCAGCAGGGCAACGGGCCGGTTGGCAAACAGTTCGTAACCGAAGCGGTTGCCGACCTTGAGCAGAAAGTCCCACCGTCCGATAAGCCCGACCGGTCTGTTGTTCGCATCCACCACGGGAATTTGCGCAAGCTCGGGCGTGTCGTTGAACAGGGCCAGTATGCGCGCGCCACTTTCATCCGGCAGGACGGGGCGTACGGACAGGGCAATGTCCTGCATGCAGTGCTGGGCGGTGCGGTCGCACATGGTTACCTCAGAAGACACAGAGTGCGCGCGGGCGAGAACAGGCAGTGCACGAAGACGTTCCGGTTCAGGCTAGAGTCTGGTAGTCATAAAAGAAAATGAATGGCCCCGTCATCGGTTCAGAGTGTGAATTTATTGTTAATGGCAGGGCCGCGACCCCCGATACGGGAAGGCGCGGAATGCTCCGTGCCTGTGGGCAGCAGCCCGCATGGGGCGGTAGAAGGAGCAGCGGTTTGGTAAAGTACTGTCAGGGTATGGTGGTGTGGCTGGCTGCGGTCGGTAGTGTTCTATCGGTTCAGCAGGCCGTGCCAGCCCGGGCTGCAAGCCCCTTTGTTTCTGACGCTACGCCGGGGCAGTTACCCAAAACGGTTGCCCCCCTGGCCTACACGATCGACCTGACCCCTGACCTGAAACGGCTGAGCCTGCGCGGGCATGAAACTGTGCGTATCGCGCTGGCAGGGCCTACGGACACGCTGGTGCTCAATCAGGCCGGGCTGACACTGGCTTCGGCCACGGTGGATGGCGTTGCTGCCCATATTACGCAGGATGAGGCGCTGCAGACCGCCACATTCCAGCTTCCACACCCCCTGACAGCAGGGGAGCATACGCTGGTGGTGGACTATACAGGCCCCATTCCCCAGACCCCCAACGGCATTTATTACAATGATTATACCGACCGGGCGGGACAGCACAGGCGGATGCTGGTAACGCAGTTCGAAGTGGCAGATGCCCGGCGGATGTTTCCCGGCTGGGATGAGCCCTCGTTCAAGGCACATTTTACCCTGAGCGTAACCCTGCCGGATGATCTGGTGCCACTGAGCAACATGCCCGTGGCAACGGCAGCACCGGCCGGTGAGGGGCTGCGGCGTACCACGTTTCAGCCCACGCCGCGCATGTCCACTTACCTGCTGGCGTTGGTGGCGGGTGACATGGCATCCACTGCGGGACGGACTGAAGGCACGCCTGTCAGAACCTATGCACCCGCTGGGCAGGAAAAAGACGGCACGTATGCAACGCAGTCTGCCGTTAAAATACTGCCTTATTACAACAGCTATTTTGGGGTGCGTTATCCCCTGCCAAAATTGGACATGATTGCCATTCCCGGTAATTACGAGGCCGGGGCAATGGAAAACTGGGGGGCTATCACCTTTATAGATGACGCCGTGCTGTACGACCCGCAACAGAGTGCCCCCTCCACCAAGGAACGGGTTTTCCTGGTTGTGGCGCATGAAATGGCGCATCAGTGGTCGGGTGATCTGGTCACTATGGCGTGGTGGGATGACCTGTGGCTGAACGAGGGTTTTGCCACATGGATGGAAACCCGCGCACTCGATCGCTTCAACCCTACATGGGAAATCTGGCCGCGCCAGCATGAAGACCGCGAACGCGCGATGGCGCAGGATGCTCTGCCCACCACGCACCCCATCCAGCACCCCATTCATGATATCAGCGAAGCCAGTTCGGCCTTTGACAGCATCAGCTACCAGAAGGGATCGCAGGTGATCCGCATGCTGGAAAGCTGGCTGGGCAAGGACACATTTCGTGCGGGCATGCGGCGCTACATGAAGGCCCATGCCTATGGTAACGCCACCAGTCAGGATCTGTGGAATGCACTATCCGCCGTGTCGGGTCGGAATGTGGGTGTGGTGGCGCGGACATTTACCGAGCAGCCGGGTATTCCGCTTGTGCAGGTGGCGCGGCACTGCACGGCCGGGCGTAGTGTTCTGACCCTGCGGCAGGAACGCTTTACCATTCACGATCCTTTTCCCCAGCCTTTGACTTGGCAGGTGCCGGTCGTGGCTGGTGCGCCGGGGGTGCCTTCGCACAGGGTTGTTCTGGGCACCGACCCGGCCACCCTGTCCTTTCCCGGCTGTGGGCAGGCCATTACAGTCAATGTGGGGGAAAACGGCTATTACCGCGCCCAGTATGATGCACTGGGCCTCGCCGCCCTACGCACGGGTTTTGCACGGCTGAGCCCGGCGGAGCGGGCCAATGTGCTGGGTGATCAGTTTGCCCTGTTCGAAGCGGGGCGCGCGTCACTGGCTGAGTATCTGTCGTTTGTTGCCCTGTTGCCCACGACAGGGGAGCGCAGCACGGCGGTCTGGCAGGAAGTCGTAACCCATCTTTTGCAGATCGACCGAATGGAGCGTGATACGCCCTCCCGCGCGGCGTTCCGGGCTTTTGCGCGCGGTGTGCTGGCTCCGGCTTTCACCCGGCTGGGCTGGGAGGAAAAAAAGGGCGAGCCCTTGCCCGAGGCCATGCTTCGGCCCCAGATCATAGCCGCACTGGCAAGCCTGAACGGCCCGGATGTGATTACTCAGGGCCTGACACGATTTGACGCATGGCAACGGCATCCGGATTCCCTGCCATCTGGCCTTGTGGGGCCGGTGGCCGGTATTGCCGGGCAATATGGTTCCAGTGCGGATTTTGATGCGCTGGCCCATCTGCTGCGTCAGGCCCCGGATACGGAAAGCAAACTGCGGCTGTATGCAGCACTGGCCCACACGCATGACCCTGCTCAGGTGGAGCATGCGGCCCTGCTTGCTACGGATGGCAGTATCCCTAACGGGCGGATTGTGCGGGCTCTGGCCCAGCTTGCGCGCGAGAGCGAACAGCCTGAGGCTGTATGGCAGATTGTGCTGGCTCGGCAGGCCACCATACGCCAGCGGTTGACGCCGGGGGGACAGGCTATGCTGTTGCCCGCTGTTGCCGCGCAATCAAACGACCCGGCAACAGGGGCAGCTCTTATGGCTGATCCTGCAAGCCGGGCTTCAGCTGGAGCCCGGCAGGAGGCCCGTAAGGCGGAAGATCAGATCGGGCAGACGGTGGAACTGACCGGGCGCACCCATACGGCGGTGGCTGAGTGGCTGGCGACTCTGGCGGCTTCTCCCGCCACAGCCCCGGAGGGTATGCGGGTCTTTCTGGAACGCCTGCCGCCTCGCTCTCCCTGAGAGCGGTGTGAACAGGCTCCCTCTGGTCACCCCCGTTGTGGGGGCGGCCAGAGAGAGCGAAAACGCTTAGCCCCGGCGGCGATGGTGGCGCACAAGACCAAGCAGCAATGCGCAGGCCAGTGTGCCGAGCAGCCCGGCCCGCAGGCCAGAAGGCACGAACAGGCTCAGTGGGCTTTCCAGCCTGCGTGAGCGGGTTTCAAACGGGCCATGGGCAGCCAGAGCACCGGGGGCAGGGGTGTAGAGGTTGTCAGGCTGGGGGGTGTCGAGCCAGTCATGGCCCATCTGGCTTTTATAGGCATGTTTTGCCAGCCAGGATTCACGCCAGAGCGGGGTTACGTGCCGCCACAGGGCGTGCAGGGTTTCACCCAGCCCGATTGAAATGGAGCGGTGGCGGCCAAACACCGCACGGCAGATCGCTTCTGCCGCCACTTCGGGTTCGTAAACAGGGCCGTAGGGCTCTAGCGGTTTGCCCGTCATGTTGCGGGTATGGGCATAGCGCGGCGTATTGATGGAGGGCAGGCTTACCATGGCGATATGGATCGTATCCGCATCGTGCAGGAGTTCGCTGCGCAGGCTTTCACAAAAACCGCGCAGGGCTCCGCGCGCACCGCTTTCCGCCGCCTGAAGGGGAAGGCCACGCAGGGCCTCTGCCAGATCCAGATTGACAATGGTGCCTTCGCCCCGGCGGCGCATGACATCCAGCGCCGTCAGCGTGCCGTTGACGCTCCCCAGATAGGTGACTTCGGTTGCGCGGTGGATGTCCTGCGCATCCAGTGCGGCAACCTGCCCCACAACAGTAGCACCCGCGCAGTTGACCCAGACAGAAATCGGCCCGAGTTCCGTCTCGACCCGCGCTGCAGCAGCACTAAGGCCCAGAGCATCCGTTACATCGGCTTCAAGGATCAGGGTGCGAACCGAGTGGCGCGCAAGTTCCTGAGCCGCATCGGCCAGACGTTCGGGGCAGCGGCCAAGCAGGGCAATGTCAAACCCTGCGCGACCCAGAGCCTGCGCCGTGGCGCGGCCAATGCCTGAGCCCGCGCCGGTTACTACGGCAATTTGCGATGGCATGGCGGCAAGTTCCTTCCGTCTGTCGTGCTTATGTGCTCCATCCGAGCAGGGTGTGGACGGGGCGAGAAAACGTTTTCTGGCCCAAGGTGGCGGTGCACGCAAGGGAGGTAAGCCCGGTGAGGGCTTACAGGTAGCGCAGCGCCAGCACACCGCCGATCAGCAGTGCGGCAAACACACTGGTAACCAGCGGCAGGCGTCGTTCCAGAAAGCTTTCAATCGGTGCTCCAAAGCGCTGGAGCAGACCGGCCACCAGAAAGAAGCGCAACCCGCGCGTGACCAGACTAGCCAGCATGAAGGGCACAAGCGCGAAATGCGCCATGCCGCTGGCAATGGTTACGAATTTATAGGGAACGGGTGTCAGGCCCTTGAGCAGGACAATCCATACCCCCCATTCCTGAAACCGTATCTGAAGTGTCTCAAGCGTGTGGTCCGCATGGTAAAAATGCGCGATCGGGCGGGCCACGCTCTCCAGCAGGGCCGCGCCGATCAGCCAGCCCAGAAGCCCCCCGGCAACACTGGCCAGCGTGCACAGTGTGGCATAGAACCACGCGCGCTCACGGCGGGCCAGCACCATGGGCACCAGCAGAGTTTCAGGCGGTAGAGGAAAAAAGCTGGCTTCTGAAAACGCAAGGGCGGCCAGCCACCAGGGGGCATTGGGGCTGGCTGCGTGAGTGATCACGCGGGCATAAAGTCTGGACAGCATGGAGAGACGTTACGGCCTTTCGTTGTGTAGCACCGCTTCCGCCTTGCGGTGGATGGTGTCGTATTCATCCTGGGTGAGTGCGCCACGGTGCAGCATTTCGCTGGCGCGGGCCAGTGCATCGCGGGCGTGCGCGGCATCATGGATAGGGTAGCGGCGTCCCGGCAGGGCAAAGGCGCTATCGGGGAGGGCGTTGCGTTCTTCTGCTGTCAGCTTCGACATCTCTGCTCATCCTGTCCTGCGTGTACACAATGCCGACACTCTCCACATCATCCAGTTCGGCCATAGCGGCCTCGGCACTGGTGGTAGGAATATCGGACACTGGCACGCTTTCGGGTGTCCGTGCCATGATGTTTGTGCTGGTCGCGGACGACGTCTTGAGGTTCCGCGTAACATGGAACGCCGTCAAGATGGCGAGGGTGCCGAACAGGACTGCACCAATAGCCTGGCCCGCCTGCACACCCAAAGGCCCGTACCGCTCACCCGCCATGACAAAAGGCACCGTGCCCAGTGTTGCCCGCCCCCAGTTAAAGGCGGTGGAATAGAGCGGAAAGCCAAGATTGTTGAAAGCCGAATTGGCGACGAACAGCATGCCTACAAACAGGTAGCTGCCGATGGTCCATGTGCAGAACAGGTGAATAAGGGCGGCGGCCTCGTCATGGGCGCTGTAGATATCCACAACCAGCCCCTGCGCGCAGATCAGGAACCCCCATGTCAGGCTGACGCTCATCACCACAATCTTGAGGGCGGCTGTCAGGGTCTGGTTAACGCGGTCGTAACGTCCGGCTCCCAGATTCTGCCCCATGATAGGGCCGATGGAGCCTGTGAGTGCGAACACCAGCGCGAACAGCACTGGCACCATGCGCTCAATGGATGCCTGCCCGGCTACAGCTTCAAGGCCGAATCCGGCCATGGCGCTGGTGACATAAACACCCCCCGCTGGGGTGGCCAGATTGGTCAGTATAGCGGGCAGGGCCACATTGGCCACGCGGCGGGAATCCGGCAGCAGGCGTTTCAGGCTGGGCAGGGCCAGCATGTCGTGGCGCATCGCGCCCCGCAGCCCGGCAATGCTGACCACCAGCCGCGAGAGCAGCGTGCTGATGGCGGCCCCGGTCAGCCCTTCGTGAAAGCCAAAGATAAACAGCGGATCAAGCACGGCGGCCACCACCGCGCCGATCAGCGTGATGTTCATGGAGCCTTTGGCATCTCCCACCACGCGCATCAGCGATGAGGAGGCCATGCCCATGCAGATAAGCGGCATGGCGGTGCTGACGGCGCGCAGATAGGTGGTGGCGGCGTCCAGCGCATCGCCCCGCGCGCCAAACAGTGCCAGAATGGGCCGAGCCCAGACGAGCGTACCCAGCCCCAGAATAGCGGTGACGATAAGGGTGACGGTCAGGGCGGAAGAGGCAATAGCCTGCGCCTCGTGGTGATTGCCTGCGCCGATTTCGCGCGCGGTTACCGCACTGATACCAATGGTCAGGCCAATGGCGACCGCAATCTGTAGGCCGATAACCGCGCTGGCAAAGCCAATGGCGGCTGTCATGGCCGTGCTGCCCAGATGGCTGATATAGATCATGTTCAGCATATCCACCGCGAACACGGCCATAAGCCCGATAGCGCCGGTGCCTGACATGACAAGAACATGCCGCATGATGCTGCCTGTTATGAAACAGGCCCTGTTGCGGCTACCGGGCGTGGGCATTCGGGCTCCGTTGGGGCGTTTTGTCTGCGGTGAAGGGCAGGGGAAGGGCCGGTGGATAGGGGAGCAAGTATGTCACGCCTGCACCGTAAAGCGAACCATCAGAGTAATGAACCCCGGTCATGAGAGCCGTGCCGTCCCGGCAGTGCCTGCGCAGGCTGCCTGACCTTAGGTGGAGCAGGCCGACAAATGCGTCCGGCCTTTGGTGTTTCTGCGTTACGGCAGAAGAACGAGAGTAGAGAAAACCCGACACGGACGCAAGGTCGTGCGACATGTCGCGCGGCTTTTTTGCCACGGGATGATACGCAAGGCACACAGGGGTGTCCGTCAAGGATGACAAGGCGGGCCGTCGTTGCTAAACCGCCCTCGCTTGCGGTGCCGCGTGCATGTCCTTGATAACATCTCTAAGGCCGGGATTCTTTAACTGCCATGAAGATTGTCGCTTGTAACAGCAACCTGCCGCTGGCCGAAGCCGTTGCCGCAGAACTCAGCCTGCCCCTGTGTAATGCCACCGTCCGGCGCTTTGCGGATATGGAGGTCTTTGTCGAAATCCATGAGAATGTACGTGGTGAGGACGTGTTTGTGGTGCAGAGCACCTGCACGCCCACTAATGACAACCTTATGGAACTGCTGATCATGCTCGACGCGCTGCGTCGTGGGTCGGCCAAGCGCATTACGGCTGTCATGCCCTATTTTGGCTATGCCCGGCAGGATCGCAAATCCGGCCCGCGCACGCCTATCAGCGCCAAGCTTGTGGCCAATCTGCTGGTGGAGGCTGGGGCAAGCCGGGTGCTGACACTGGACCTGCACGCTATGCAAATTCAGGGTTTCTTCGATATCCCGGTTGATAACCTGTATGCGGCTCCCCTGTTCGTGCGCGACATCCGCGCCCAATATGGCGATCGTGATCTGATGATCGTCTCTCCCGATGTCGGGGGCGTTGTGCGCGCGCGCCAGCTTGCCCAGCGGCTAAACACGGATCTGGCCATTATCGACAAGCGGCGTGAACGCGCTGGTGTGTCCGAGGTCATGAACGTGATTGGTGACGTTAAAGGGCGGCACTGCCTGCTGGTGGATGATATCGTGGATAGCGGTGGCTCACTGTGCAACGCGGCGCGCGCTATTGCTGAACGTGGGGCTGCCTCTGTTGGGGCGTATGTCACCCATGGCGTGCTGACAGGGCAGGCAGTGGAGCGTATAGGCGATTCGCCTATCGAAATGCTGACCCTGACAGACAGCATCATGGCCACCGAACCGGTGCAGGCGGCGCGCAATATCCGCCAGATCACCATTTCCGGCCTGCTGGCCCGCGCCATGCGCGCGGTTGCGGATGAAAGCTCCGTTTCCTCCCTGTTCGACTGAACGGTTACGCACAGGCCCGCCCTTTAGTATGACAGGTTGCACGCTTTCATGACCCAGCTCCTCCTCCGGCCTTACTGGTATCTGCGCCACGGACAGACTGACTGGAACCGGGCTGGCCTGTCGCAGGGGCGCACGGATGTGCCGCTGAACGAAACCGGCATAGAGCAGGCGAATGAGGCGGCGGTGCTGATCGGGCAGGCGCTTGATGCGGCAGGCAAAGGCGGAATTGTAAGGATTGTTTCCTCCCCGCTCGAGCGTGCGCTGCGTACGGCAACTATCGTGCGGGATGCGCTGGCGGCGCGGGGGTTACCCACCCTGCCGTTGAGCATTGAACCTGATCTGGCGGAAGTCAGTTTTGGTGAACAGGAAGGCCAGCCGATAAGCGACTGGTATGATGACTGGATTGCTGGCCATTACACGCCCCCGCAGGCAGAAAGTTTTGCCGTTTTGCGGGCGCGGGCGGTAGGGGCTATCAACCGGGCGACCGAAAGCGAGGGCTGCCCCTTGGTTGTGGCCCATGGTGCATTGTTTCGTGCCCTGCGCGCCGCTATGGACCTGCCCGCTAACGTGCGGCTGGCCAATGCCGTGCCCCTGAGTGCTGCCCCCACACAGGATGGTGGCTGGACGTTGCAGGAACTGCCCTGACTTCTTGCCCGAAAGCCGGGTGCGCTGTCAGTCGCGCGTGAGGAGAAAAAACGGGTTGTTGTGAGCCCGTATCCGGATGCAGTGGGGCAGGAGTTCGCACACCGCACTTTGCAGGACCAGACCGGAAAGCCCGGTATGTTCCGAAAACGCGTTCATCTCCGCCCGTGTGACCAGAGCGCGCACTTCCGCCGGAGTGGCTATGGCATCTTGCCGGGTTTCTCGCCAGCGGTGCAGGGTGTCCATCATGCCGACGGCACGGGCGCGTTGATCCAGCTTGCTGGGGCGGTCCGGACGGGCGACTGGTCCCAGTACTTCGTTCAGCACGGTCAGCAGGGCTGAAGTATTCAGCGGTGCGTCGGGCACGACAGTCCTTTTACGGCGTACGGCGCATTTTACAGCATGCAGGAATGACATTGCATTTTATCCGTTCCGAAAAGGAATACTGAAGCCAACGGGTGGCTGGGGACGAGGTTTCTTGCCCCTACGAATAAAGCCACCCCGCCTATGCAGCCTTACAGAGCTTTTGCCTGTTCCGTATGAATAAAGATACGGCAATTCGCCTCATTCCCAGCTTGAGATGTCAAATTTGTGACGGCGTCAATCGCCTGTCTTCTGCTGGTAGCTGGGTGGCGAGTGTGCTAACGCAAAGGGGCGCTTGGTCGCGCACGCAAAACGAAGTGGCTCCCCTTTGTCGGGTGGCCTGCGAATACAACACCCGGCTTCGGCCAATCGTGGTGAACGGTGACGGCTGTTTATCATGATGGGAATAAGCAGGGCAGCGTTCACTTCGTTATCGTTGCGACCAACCACCTGACGCCAGGAGGCATCAGCGTTTTTACACGTCCTTGGTCGGACCAAAAAACGAGGCAGACAATGTTCCCATTCGATAGGCTGATACGCTTTTTAAGTAGAGTCTGTGGCTCTCCTCATAGAGAGCACAGGCATATTTTTACCGGGTGATATGGTTCGCGTAAATACAGGTCACCCACGGAACTATGAGCTGAACTTTATCGGTAAAATAGAAGATATAAAAACCGACATTCCGCAGGAAGAGAGGTCTCTCCCCGCGCATGAAGTTCATCGCTTTGGTATCAGGATGCCACATGGGGTTATTTACTATTTCAGTGAGGCTGAAATATTCAGACTGAAAAAACCGCATAAAAGCTGATTTTTCTTGGGTGGTTCTGTCGAGAGGTGGATTCCATCACCGGCATTACGAAAACGGGGCTGCCTTATTTGGCGGCTCCGTTCCGTGGCCGGTTTTTCCCAATCAGCAGTGCCAGTCCATCAGGGGGGCGCCTAGATCTGGACAATACTACCGAAGTCGAAGGTTTTGCCTGCCGGGTTTTCTCCCAGCCTGATCGTGGACGCGCCGGAAATGACATAGGGGGGCACTGGCAGGTTGTAAGGGGCTGGCACCCCTTTGAAGACACGACCGGCCAGATCAAACCGCGAGCCGTGGCAGGGGCAGCCGTAAAGCCCTTCCGCCGGGCCGCTGGTGCTTTCTTTTACATAGGTGGGCACACAGCCCAGATGCGTGCAAATGCCGACATAAACCCCGTATTCCGGCACGAGAGAGCGGTGCCAGTTTCGGGTGTAGTCTGGCTGCTGGTGGGTTTCGGATTCCGGGTCTCGCAGCAGGGCAATCAGCGCGGCATCCTGTAGTCTGCTCAGGTCTTCGGGGGTGCGGTGGATAATAAAAACGGGCTTGCCCTGCCAGGCTGCCGTCATCTGCTGTCCGGGTGCCAGATGGGAGATATCGACATCGACCGGCAGGTGCGCCGCCATGCTGTCGGGTGGTTGCAGACTTTCCACAAAAGGAATGGCGCAGGCCGCAGCGCCGGTGGCAACGCCCGCAGTGGTAACAAGGCCCAGAAAGCTACGCCGACCGGGGGGCTGGTTTTCTGTGTCTGCGGGTTCTTCTGTCATGCTTGTGTTTCCGCGTTATCCGGTCTGCCCGGCGGTTTTTATATCCAGTGCTTCCATGCCATGGCAGGGAGCCGGGCCGGAGGGGTTTTCTTATAGCCTGCTGATGTGGCGTTCAGCCACCCCGCGCGCAGGGAAGGTGTGTTCCGCGCGCGGAGTGGAGCGTTGTTCGGCAGGCAACCGCGCGAATATGCGCCAGCACATCCGCAAAACATGAGCAGGCGCATGACGCCGCTACCATGTGGCTACGTAGCTTTTGGGGAATACGAGGCGTTCTGAAACAATTTCGGCATCAGGCAGCAGGGCTCTGAACTGCCCGCGTGTGAGCGGGCGGGTGTGATAGGCTGCCATGTATTGCCTGTCCACCGACAGGGTTTTGAAAGCGGAGTGGAACAGCTTTATCAGCCAGACCTGCAAAGGGTCTGGCGAGCCAGTGTATGACTGGGGGCAGAAAATGCTGCTCGACAGGAAAACCGAACGCGGGTGTTTGAAACCTGCCACGTTTTCCAACGCGTTTTGGCCTCATTGGCGGTCATGCGCATGCCCAGCCAGTTTCCAACAGGCTCGATAACAGAGTTGCACAACCCCATGTCGAAAGACTGGTCGCTAAACCGGCTGAGGCCGCGTGCATCGCCTATCATCATGGTGGTTGTCTGGCGCAGTTTTTCTTCTTCTGGTGGCAGATTGGCGTGATGACCTTAATCCCTTATGTGAAACGTCAGAAATGTATAACGGCGCAGCACGCGCCAATGCGGGTAAGGTTTCGCGCAATACGCACCAGAAGGGCGGATGAGCGGCGAGAGAGGATAAAGAGGGAAAGCATGAACGATACGATCAGGCGCTATGGCATGGCGGCAGCACTGTTTCTGGCGCTGCCGGTCGGGCAGGCCATGGCTGATGACGGGAGAGACCTTTACGGGGCGACATGCAGCCTGTGCCATCAGGCCGGTGGAAACGGTGTGCCCGGTCAGTTTCCGGCACTGGCAGGCCGGGTTGATCAGATAGCCGCAACAGCACAAGGCCGGCGCTACCTTGCCCATGTGCTGCTCAACGGGCTTTCGGGCGAGATCAAGGCCGGGGGGCAGAGCTATTCGGGTTATATGCCGTCGTTCAGTTCCCAGCCGGATGCGGTGATTGCTGCTGTCTTGACTTATATTGCATCGCTGGGTGCGACACAGCCGGCACCGAAGTTTAGTGCGAATGAAATCACGGCAGCGCGTGCGGAAGGCTCTTTGGCCCCGGCCGCTATTCTGGAAGAGCGTAATAAACTGAATGCTGCACACCCGCTGCCGTAATGCGGGTGGATACCTTGTCTGGTCTTTGACGTTTTTCTGGTATGAGAAAGAAAACGCTTTATGGTTTCGCGCTATTTTTCAATCAGTACCTGCCTTGTCTTTCAGTTTGCAGCCGTTCAGGCCATGGCTCAGGAAAAAATCCTTTCCGAAAGCGATGGTCGCCCGCTGGTGACAGAAGAAACAGCGGGAGAAAAGCGTGATGCCGCCCGGATTCCCGTCTCGCTCGCGCCGCAGAAGAGCCATAGCTGGTTTGATGATCTGGAAGGTCATGTGGTGGTGGAAGCGGGTGTGAACGGTAATCCGTGGACCCAGACCGGACGAAACTGGGCACAGTATTATGTGGACCGCGCCAATACAGGCACCCTCAACCAGATTACGGGCACTCTGTCCCATCCCGTGACGGATCTGGGGGGCGGGTATGGTCTGGGGTTTCTGTTTGAGGTGATGTACGGCTCCGATGCGCGTTTCACCCCCACCATTGGTATGGGAGACGGTAATCTGACCGGCCTGTACCAATGGGCACCAACACAGGCCCATATTGATGCCCATCTGCCATGGCTGACCAAAGGCGGTATCGACCTGAATATTGGGCAGATGTACGGTCTGCTTGGCTATGAGGGTACGGATGCGCTGGAAAGACCGTTTTATAGCTACAATTATTCTTCGGACTATATCGTGCCGTTTGAGGTCGTGGGGGTTACGGCCACCATTCATCTGAGCGAGCATACAAGCTGGATTATCGGGATTAACGCCGGTAACTCCACTACATTTGGCGATGCAGGCAATAACAACCGGCCTAAGGGCTATTTCGGCTTTCAGTTCGAAGGTCTGGCGGGTGGCAAGCTGGACATGACCGCACTGACCTATGTCGGCCCGCAGCAGAACATGCACAACCCCGATATAGGGGCCGATGCCAACCGCGAAATGGAATATATAGGCGACTTTATCGCGACTTACAGGATTAACGACACGACTAGTGTTACCCTGAATGCGACCTATTTCCATGATGATTATCTGCGTGACGATGCCTATGGTGTCACCACCTATTTCGCGCACGACTTTTACCCGTGGCTGACATTTAATGCCCGTGGTGAAATTTTTCGCGATAATAACGGCAATGTTGTGGGCATGAATACATCCACCATGTCGTATATCAATTACCTGCGGGGGGCGGAGAGCTACCCGTATGATCAGGGGCCGGGCACTACCTATGGTGAACTGACGGTGGGCGTTTCCTACAGGCCGCAATTCGTGCATCTGCCTAAAGGCAGCCTTGTTATCCGCCCCGAGATCAGGCTGGATAAATCCCTCAATGGCACACGGCCTTTCAACCGTGTTTCACCCACGGATACGCCCGGTTCCAATTTTGCGGATAATGGTACCAACAACATGTTCTGGTTCAGTTGTGATGCCGTGTGGTCTTTTTGAAGTCTTCCCTTCACGCAAGCGTAAGATGAAGGGCTAAACGGTTTGCCTCTGTACTGCCCGCCGGAACAGGCAGCACAGAGGGTAAAATCAGAACCCCTGAGAAATACCACACAGAATGGTGCGGCGCAGACCGTACTGGGGAGCCCCCACCCCAATACCGCTGCCATCGCGGAGCTGATAGGCGTGATCGCCCAGATTGATCACATCCAGACGCAGTTGCGTATCGCCTTTCCAGCGGCTGCCAAACGTGTTGCGAATGGTCTGCACGGCGGAAAAATTGACTGTGGCATAAGGAGAGACAGCCAGACCGTTGGGGATGGTCAGATCCGCGTTAACCTCATCATCTTTCCGCAGCCCGGAGCCATAAACAAGTGTTGCGGACAGACGCAGCGGAAAGCGCGTGGTGTGGAAGAACGCATAGGCCGCCCCGGCGGAGGCCGTCCAGCGCTGGTCGTGATCGAGATGTACCCAGTGGTTCTGGATATAGCTCAGATCAGCAGGCGAGAAGTTGAACTGCGCGCTGGTGATGTCTTTGCCAATGGCGCGCGACCACGCGAAGTTTCCATAAAGAGAGAGCGGGCCATGGTCGTAGGAAACGGCGACTTCGTAACCGTTCACCTGTCCTTTGCGGTAGTTGAAGCCGCTCAGGATAATGGGGGCACCGAACTGCCCTTCGTCGATCATGTTTTTGGCAAGTTTGTAATAGGCGTCAAACGATACCCTTAGGCCCGGCAGGATGGTCTGCTCGATCCCAGCATCGAAATAATGGTCGCGCTCGGCTTTAACCGTATTGTTGCCGGTGCTGGCGGCAGCGGCACTGGTATTGCTGAAACGGGCGATGGACGCACCGCTGACAACTTCAAACGGAGGCGGGGTGAAATAGCGCGAATAGCCAGCATGGAGTGCTGCCCCTTTCCAGGGTTTCCAGACTACGTTGATCCGCGGGCTGACCTGATTTTCTGATGTATATTCGCTTACCCCGTCAAAACGCAGACCGTAATTGATGGTCAGGTTATGCAGGACACGCCATTCGTCCTGTGCATACAGGCCGTAGATCATGCCGGTTTTGCCGCTGCCATCAAGGATGGTGCGCGGGTTGGCCATATCGTAAACGCCGCTGTCCTCACCAATTTCGTTGAAGACGGTGGATGAGGTCTTGGACACGTTGCGTTCGACAAAAACTTGAAACCCGAAGCGCACTGTGTGATCCCGTGCGGCGCGCCATGTGACATCATGCTGCGTGCCGGTGGAAAAAACCGAGCGGGCTGCGCGCTGGGCTATGCCCAGATAGTTCAGATCGCCCACCGGGTCGGGCGAGTAGCGCAGGCTGCTGTAGCGGGTGAATACGGAGTCCTGAAGGCTGAAAGCCCCGATTTCTTTCTGCAGGGACAGAACGGCAAAATCCGTTATCTGCTTTTGATGTTCGTTAAGCGTGCCGCTATCCGGCAGGTTGGAGGGCGGGGTGTAATTGCCACTCCACTGCCCCGGAAGCTGTCCCGGATTATTGGGGAGCTGGTATTCCGCATTGGAAACACCAGCAATCAGGCTGATGCGGGTGTCTTCATCCACGGTGTAGCGCAGGTGGCCGAGGAAGTGGTACTGGTTGCTCAGGTCATGCTGGGCATTGAAGTTTGGCACGGTGTTTTCGATACCGGTGCGGTCATGCACGAAATCCGCAGTTGCAAAGAAATCCCACTTTCCTTCATGAAAACCGTATTGTGCGGAAGGAAAAAAGTAATCCCGTGCGCCACCGTAAACCGAGACATTGCCGCCAGGATTGGTGGTGCCGTTCTTGGTGGTAATATCCACAACCCCTGCCTGTAGGAAACCGAACTGGCTGGGCAGCGCCCCCGTGGTGAGAGACATGTGATCGGCAAAGCGGGTCATGAGTGCCTGACCGAACACGCTCAGCCCTTCGGGCAACTGCACGCCATCAAGGCGGAACTGCACTTCGTTATGGTCGCCACGGACATGGATCTGGCCATAGCTGTCCTGCGCTACGCCAGGAGCCTGCAAAAGCACCTGATTAAGCGGGGCGTTATCGCCACCGGGGATGGTTTCAAGGTCTTTGCGGCTGAATGTGCGCACAGTCGCCCCGGTCGAGGGGGACAGGGCAATGCGCTGCTGGTCCAGATGCGCGGTAACAATGACCTGCTCGGCCTCGTGCGGGGTGCGCCCGACAATATGGACCGTGCTCTGGCGGGCCGGAGTGTCTGTTTTCGTGGTGGGTGTGCTTGCAGCCGTGGTGGTGCTGGCTTTCAGGGGCGTGGGTGAAACCGGCGTGGTGTCCTGTGCCTGTGTCTGAGCGTGGGTTTTGGTGAGGGGCAGCCCGGCCAGAACGGAGGAGCAGAGCAGAAGGCGCGGAATGCGGCGTAGCATGATGTAAGGCGATCCTGGCTGGAGTGAGTTCCTGCACAGGGATATATGTTACAATATAACATAACAATTATTTTTTGAGCCAAAACGCATGTCAGGCACGCGCTCCGTGCGGGAGTTGCGTGCCTGTTGCAATATTGTCGCAGTTTGGGAGAGGCTATTTGGTGGTGTAGCCGCCATTGAGCAGAATGGTCTGGCCGGTCATCCACCAGCCTTCGGACACGATAAAGCGGATATAGGGGGCAATATCCTCGATTTCGGTCAGGCCGCTGGGGCTGAAGGCCGAAAGGGCAGCGGCAGTCTTGTGGTAAGCCACGGCTTCGGGGGCTTCCTGTCCGTAAAAGAATGGTGTGTCCATTGGCCCGGGGCCTATGGCGTTGACCGAAATGCCCCGTGCGCCAAACTCCTTCGACGCCGCGCGGGTAAAATGTTCCACGGCAGCCTTGGCTCCTGCATAGGTGGCATAGAACGGCGTATAGGCACCCAGCAGCGAGGTAACGAGTGTCAGCAGCTTGCCATTATCGTTCAGGTGCCGCCCGGCCTCGCGGATAAACTGAAAGGCTACGCGGGTATTAACCGCAAACATGGCCTCGTATTCGTCATCCGTTGTGTCGAGTATGGGCTTTTTTAGAACTTTACCCACAGTATTGATGGCAATGTCGGGGGCTCCGGCGCGGGCGGTTGCCTCCGTAAATAGGGTGGCAACGGCGCCGGGCTGGGTCAGGTCGGCCTGAAGGGCAAAGCCGCGCGCACCGTTCTGTTCAATCTCGCGCACGGTGTCCTGTGCGGCCTGAGCATCTGCGGCATTATGGTAATGGATGACAATGCGGGCAGCCCCATGGGCTGACAGGTCGCGCGCTACAAGTCGGCCAAGGTTTTTGGCACCACCGGTTATCAGAACCGTTTTGTCGTGCAGGGAGTGGTTCACCATTGTTGTCTGTCCTGTTGAGTTCCGTTCCCTTCCACCATATCAGTCGGAAAAATCTGATAAATAAGCGTGTTCTGACATGATATGTCAGAAATAACGAACAATAGGGCAGGGCGGGTATGGACCGGGTAGATCTGTTGCGGGTGTTTACCTGTGTGGTGGATATGGCCAGCTTTACACGGGCGGCCCGCATGCTCGATACGCCGCGCTCCAGCGTTTCCGCCGCCATACGTGAACTGGAGGAGCGACTGGGGGCGCGGCTTTTAACTCGCACAACACGCAGCGTAACCCCCACCCCCGATGGTGAGGCGTTTTATGCCCATGCGCAGCGTCTGGTCATGGATATGGAGGAGGCCGAATCCCTGTTTCGGCCGGGGGCCGCTGGCGTGCGTGGCATGTTGCGCGTTAACCTGCCTGCCCGTCTGGGGCGGCTGGTGGTAGCCCCGGCCTTGCCGGATTTTCTGGCCGCACACCCAGCCATGCAGATTACGCTAGGCATGACGGACAGGCCTATTAACCTGACGGGGGATGGGGTGGACTGTGCCCTGCGGGTTGGGGCCCTGCGGTCATCCGCTCTGGTGGCGCGGCCCATGGGGGAACTGACACTGGTGAATGTGGCAAGCCCTGCCTATCTGGCCCGTCATGGTGTGCCGCAGCACCCACAAACTCTGGTGGCAGAGGGGCATGAGGCGGTGCTTTATGCCTCTGTCACACTCGGGCGGGTTGAGCCGTGGGAATGGGTGGATGCAGGCGGCATACAACTGGCCGAATTGCCGGGCCGCGTAACGGTGGACTGCTCTGAAGCCCAGATCGCCTGCTGTCTGGCCGGGCTCGGGCTTATACAGGTGCCGTTATACGATGTGCGGGCGCATCTGGCGGCGGGTGAGTTGGTGGAGGTGCTGCCCCACTGGCGCGCAGCCCCCATGCCCATGGCCCTGCTTTACCCGCACCGCAGGCACCTATCCGCGCGGTTGCGTGTTTTTGCCGACTGGCTACACGGGGTTTTGTCCTGCCATGTGCTGGGCACCTGACGGCACTGCCCTGATTCGGGGCGCGTGGCTCTTGCATCCACTGGCGGATACGGCCAAGCACATGCTGTTATGCTGACTGTCCAGACCGTTCTTTTGCTGTTGTGGCTTGCCGCGTTCAGCAGTCTTGTGGCGACTGCGTGCCGCCAGAAGGTTCCCCAGCCCATCATCCTGATCGTGCTGGGGGTCGGGGCGGCGCTATGCGGTCTGCATATCGGTATCCGGCCCGAACTGTTCATGTTCGTGTTCCTGCCCCCGCTCTTGTTCGCGGATGCGTTTCGCATGCCGCTGCGTGAATTCAGGGAAATGCGGCGGGCCATTCTGTTTCTGGCCTTTGGGCTGGTTATCATGAACACGATCGTGTGCGGGTACATCATTCACTGGATACTGCCGGTATTCAGTCTGCCCGTGTGTTTTACCCTTGCAGCCGCCCTATCGCCTACCGATACGGTGGCGGTGTCCAGCCTTTTGCAGGGGCGCCGGGTGCCCGGGCGGCTTTTGCAACTACTCTCGGGCGAAGCCCTGTTTAACGATGCCTCGGGGCTGGTGTGTTTCCGCTTTGCCATGGCTGACGCCATGACGGGCGAATTTTCCTACCGGCAGGCTTTCGGCACGTTCATTCTGGTAGCTTTCGGGGGACTGTTTATCGGCGCGTTGGTTGCGTGGGTGGCCTCGCGCATCAACCATGAGCTGATCCGCCGCAAGCTCGATGAGGCCCGCTCCCAGATCGTGCTTGTGCTGCTGCTGCCTTTTGCCATGTATGCGGCGGCCGAGGCGGCGGGCTGTTCGGGTATTCTGGCGGCGGTTGCAGGGTGCATGATTCTCAAGCTGTCCGGCTCGGTGGAAGAAGCCGCGACCATGACCCGCCTGCAGGCCAACACGGTGTGGAACATTGTCAGCTATGTCTTCAATGCGCTGATCTTCCTGTTCCTTGGCCTGCAATTGCCCTCCCTTGTTATGAGTGCGCGCGATCTGGCGCAGGCGCATAATGCGGCCTTCTGGCAGTATGGCGTGCTGGTTGTTGAAGTATACGGCGCCATGGTGGTCATGCGGCTGTTCGGGCTTTTGCTGTGCGAGGCCGGGCGCTGGGCGGGGGCGCGGCTTAATCACATGCCGTATGAGCGCACGGGGTTTGCGGCCAATATGTTGCTGACCCTCGCTGGCGTGCGTGGTGCCGTTACGCTGGCGGCGGTGCTGTCTTTGCCCATGGGGCTGGATGGTACGCCGGAATTCCCCGGGCGTGAAAGCGTGGTGGTGATAGCCGCAGGGGTTATCATTCTCTCGCTGCTCTGCGCTGGCGTGGGGATTCCTTTCTGCCTGCGGTTTATCCCGCCGGAACTGGTGGACAAGAATGCGCAGGAAGAAAACCTTGCCCGCCAGAAGCTTATCCGCGCGGCACTGGGCGTGCTGCGCAAGGTGCACGATGCAGCCGTGGTGGAGGCCCCCGCGGCGGCTGCCCCGCCTGCTCCCGCGCCGGTCGGGGCGGTTGTGCCTGCCCAGCCGGTGCAGGCCGGAGCCCAGGCAGTCGCCCAGCCAGTAGCACGGCCTCCGGCACGCGCTGCCTCTTCCGCACTGCCCGCGAGGCCGGATGCGGTAGCGGCGCAGGATACGCCCGCTTCCCCCGGTCTGTCGGAGGAAGACTGCCAGCTTCGGCGCGAGGTTTCTGACAGGCTGATCCAGCTTTATGAATGTCGGCTGGATGAAGAAGATGCCACCCCGCGTATCGGCGTGGAAGACCGGCGGAGTGCCGTGCGGCATGCCCGGCTTGATCTGGCGTTGCGCCTGCAGGTGCTCCGCATGGAGCGGCAGGTCATGCACCAGATGGTGACCCGGCGCGAAATCAACGACCAGACGGAATGGAAGCTCCAGCAAGAACTGGATTACGAGGAGCAGGTCATCCGCTACCAGTCCTTGCGTCTGCCCCGCGAAGACTAGCCCCGCAAGGGGGCGGGGGATTGGCCATCCGGTTTGGCAGAACCGTTTAATTGCTTGTGCTTCATAGGGTGCTGTTTCCACCGGAATACGGGCGGGGGCGTTATTATTCCGCTTTCGTTTCGAAATAATCCGCGATAGCCTGCCGGGGAAACCGGTTCGGCAGGCGGGCAGGCAGCAGACACGCACGGGTGCTGCCGCGGATTAAGGAGAAACTGTTTTGGGCGAAACCATGATACGGAGCGGTGCTCGCGGTGTGTCGTCCGGCAATACGGAGCGGGGTGCGAGCACCATACAGCGCGTAAAATCCATGGTAACCGGCTTGGAGCGGCGGTTTGAGGAAATCGCGTCCATGGCGGATGTGATCAATCAGGTGGCCAAGCATACCAAGCTGCTGTCGTTCAATGCGACTATCGAAGCCACTCGGGCGGGAGAAAGCGGGCGGGGCTTTTCGGTCGTGGCTACGGAAGTCCGCACCTTGGCCGAACGTACGGCCAGTGCCACGGCGGATATCAATCGCATACTGCCCAGTGTTAAACGTGAAATTACCGAAGCCGTGCACGATGTGGAGCGCGAGGAGGCGGGCGCGCTCATGCAGGCCGCTGTCAGTCTGGCCGGGCTTGAAGCCGCGCGGATCGAGGCGTGGTTCCAGCGTATTGCTACTCTGCTGGATGCGCTGCGCCATACGCTCAGCGGCTTGCGGCGAACCAGTTCCCCCCTGTCACGCACCGTTTTTGATGCGGTGATGACGGAGTTTTTGGAAAACAACCCAAGTCTTCTGGGTATTTTCTGCGGCATGGAGCCCGATGCGTTTGACGGGCGCGATGCCGAACACGCCAATACGCCCGGCACGGATGCAACGGGGCGCTATATTTCCTACTGGCACCGCGAGGGCGGGCGGATCATTCTTGAACCGTTGCTGGGATACGATATTCCCGGCCAGAACGCCTATTACGATATGCCGCGCCGCGCAGGCACAAGCGTTATGCTGGAACCTTACGATTACCCCATAGGTGGGCGGATCGTAAAAGTGACATCGCTGGTGCTTCCCCTCGTGTGGGACGGACGTTTCGTTGGCGTGCTGGGGGCGGATTTTCTGCTCGACGAATTACAGGCCGGGCTGGCTGACCGCAAACCGTTTGGTAGCGGTAGCCTGATGCTGCTGTCCCATGCGGGGGTGTATGCCACCCACCCCGATGCAGCCCTGATTGGCCATGAGGCGACAGACCTGCCGCTGAACGCGCGGCAGGCTATCACGCAGGGGCAGTCGCATAACTACAGGGATGCAGCAGGCATTGTCCGTATCCTGCATCCACTCCGGCTGGGGGCGGCGGATCAGCCGTGGTCGCTCATGCTGGAGTTTGACATGCACCGGGTTCTCAATGGCATGGGCATGCAGGCATAACCCACAGGTTCAGGGCCGGTCCTGCTCGGCAAGGAGGGCAATGCCCGGCGTAATGCGCTGGATCAGGTCGCCTGTTGGCTGGCGTGCATGCGTGACGACATGAATACTGGCCGAGGCCGCAATATCGGCCTGTGCCGTATCGAGAGCCGCCCGGGCCTGTTCCCGCCAGCCGGGGGGGCGGCCCTGTCCGAGAGCCGCAAGCCCCGCCCGGGCCAGAGCCGCCAGTTCGGCCGAGGCCGCGAGCCCGGTGGTGAGTGCCGGATGGTGCGCTGCTGCCCGCTGAAAGGCCTCGTCATTTTCGGCCCATAATGTGAGCATACGGATCAGGTCGGGTTTGAGCGCTGTTTCCCCCGCGATAAAGGCGGCGACTTCGGCGTTGAAAAGGTCCGCCAGTGGCGTATCGGGCATGGCAATATCCGCCAGTGTGTCCAATGGCTGCTCGGTTGCGGTTTCCTTGTGCCGGATCTGGAGAAATTCGTGATTATGCGCGTAGTTGCGCACGGGAGAGACTGCCGAGAGCAGAATCTGCGCGGCTCCGGTTTCGCCCGGGGCCATGCGTTCCAGCCCCGCAAGCGTTTGCTGGGTTGCGCGCAGGCCCAGCAGGTCCAGCCTGTCGCGCATGACGGCAAGGCGCGGGGCAAGGGTTTCGCCCCGGCATTGGGCAGCGGGCGACCAGAACCGCTCCGCCAGAGCGGCTGTGCGGGGCCAGAGCCGCGCATCGAGCATGTTTTCGTTGATTACTTCCGTCCATAAAACCGCTTCAGCCCCCAGCACATGGGCTGCCTGTTCGGTTGAAAGTGGCGGCAGGGGCGTATCATCCGCCGCCTGTCTGGTATCCGGGGGGGCGGTGGGGGCGTGGGGAGCGGGAGCCGTGCCGCCCGGCCCGGTGGTCTGGGCTGCTGCTGCGGCTTCGGCAGCGCCCTTTCTGGTGTCGAGCGGGTCTGTTTCATAATAGGCCCGGGCGGGCAACAGGCGGTCGAGATAGTAGGAGCCGGAAATAACGGTGCCATATCCTGCGCGGGTTGCATCAAGCGTATGGGCGGGGCCGCGCCAGCTCTGGATCAGCGTGCCGGGGGGCAGGTCGGCGGCCAGAATTTCGTCCCAGCCCATGACGGTCTTGCCGCGCGCATGCAACGCCATGCCCACCTGTCTTGAAAAACCGGCCTGCAGAGCTGCGGTATCCGCCAGCTTGTGCTGCTTCATGTAAGCGGCAATGCGCGGATTTTGCAGCCATTGCCGGGCTACGACCTCATCCCCCCCGATATGGAAAACAGGATCGGGGAACAGCCGGGCCATTTCCGTATAGAGCCGGTTTACAAAAAGCAGTGTGGCGGGGTTTGTGGGGTCCATGGCCGCGCGGTTGATTTCCGCCCGGTCGGTCTTGTTGAGCGGGCGCTGGGCGGCCAGTGCGGGATAGGCGCGCAGGATTGCAAACGTGTGGCCCGGCGTATCAAATTCCGGCACCACGCGAATACCCCGCTCGGCGGCGGCGCGCACAAGCTGGCGGATTTCGTCCTGCGTGTAGTAATCGCGCGGGCTGTCCGGGTTGCTGCTACGGGTCAGCAGGGGATAGAGCCTGCTTTCAACCCGGAAAGCAGCCCCATCCGACAGGTGCAGGTGCAGCACGTTGAGCTTGACCATTTCCATGGCGTCAAGCTGGCGCAGCAGTGCGGGCAGCGGCATGAAGTGGCGGCTGGTGTCGATCATCAGCCCGCGCCAGACAAAACGGGGGCTGTCTGTAATGGAGGCCTGCGCAATGACCGGGCCTGAGGCCTCAATCCTGACAAGCTGGAGCAGGGTTGCCAGTGCGCGCAGGATACCGGCTGGTTCCTGTGCATCCAGCCGGGCTTCGGTTGCGGAGGTGCGCAGGTCGTATTCTTCGCGCATGGCCGGGCGGGGGAAGGGGGCATCCTGCCTGTAATGGATATGCACGGTGTAGGGGGCGCTCTGGGCGTTTCCTGTGCCTTGGGGGGCGGTCAGAACAGCCAGACGCTGCTCAAGGCGTTGCACAGCCTGCCGCAAGGCGGGGGTGGCTGGGCTGTCCCAGTGTATGTCCAGACGGGATGGGAGGGGAAAGGCCTCGCCGCTGCTCCGCAGGGTGCTGGGAGTTGGCATGAGCACGGGGGGTGTTGCCGCACTCATGGGGGCTGGCGGCAAGGTGTCCATCTGTGCGTAAGGGGGGGTGGATTGTGCGTGTGCGTAAGGCAGGGGCAGCAGGCAGAGCAGGCTCAGGCAGGCCATGCCCGGCAGGAGGGAGCGGGTCATGGCGTGGGTTCCGGCTGGGTTGGGGCGTGGGCGCGCAGGCTGTGTGCCAGTGTGCTGATCCAGTCTGGCCCGCAGGTCCAGCCTGCCAGTCGTGCCGCGCGCAGGGCCGCCCCACCCAGCGGGGGCAGCCGTGGCGGCAGGGGCGCGCGGTGCAGCAGGGTCGTTAGCGCGGCCAGCAGAATGGGGCTGTGCATGACACTGCCGCCATGGCTCCATGGCAGGGGGGCGGCCTCGCCGAGCTGATCGGTGGCGGCCTGTGCCTGTTCGGCCAGATGGTGGGCGGCATGGTGCAGCAGGGCCGTGGCTGTGGGGCTGCCTGCATCGGCTTGTTCACCTACGAACAGTGCCAGTTCCGCTATGGCGGAGCGGGAGTGCGCGCGTGTGCGCAGCCATTCGCGCAGGGCATTGGCTGCATTGGCTCGTGTGGTGGTGGCATGGTGGGAGCCCGGTGCATCATCCGGCGCTGGCAGGCCCAGCCTGTGCAGGAGCGCATGGGCAAAAGCGGGGTCTGGCGCATGGGGGGTGTCGAGATAATGCGTGGCATGGCGCAGGGCTTTGCGGCCAAGCCAGTAACCTCCGCCCTCATCTCCCAGCAGCCAACCCCAGCCCCCTGCGCGGGCCGGGCGGCCATCCGTCGCACGGGCCATGACGACAGAGCCCGTGCCCGCCAGAATAAAAATACCGGGCCCATCGGCAAACGCGCCGCGATGCGCGGTTTCAACATCGTTTTCCAGACACAGGGCAATATCCGGCCCCAGAGCCGCCCGTACGAGGTTGTCCTGCGCTGTGCAGGACGGGCGTTCGGCATCATACCCCGCCATGCCAAGACCAGCCGCCCGCAGGCCGTGGTGTGGCAGGCGCTCTAGCAGTGTGCGCAGGCATTCTGCCCAGTCGGGACGGTCGAACGGGTTACAGCCGGGGCCTTCCGCACGGGCGCTGACATGGCCTTCGCGGGTTATGATAACCGCGCGTGTATAAGTGCCGCCGCCATCCAGCGCCAGAATGGTGGGGTCTGCCCGGTTGGTGTGGCTGTCCTGTTTCATGCCTGCATGAGGCTTGTCTGGCCCAGCCGCTCCAGCGCCAGCCCCAGCCGCCCGTTGCACAAGGCCAGCAGGGTGCGGGCCTGAGCGGGTTGCAGGCCTGAATGACGGCCTTGCAGCAACAGCGCTGCCAGTTTGATGCTGCCTTCGGCCTGCTGGAGAGCGGCTTCGGCCTGAGGCTGCGTGCAGTCGGTCAGATGCTGGAGCATGCGGTGGGCGCGGCGCACCAGTTTGATGTTGGACAGGCGCATATCCACCATCTGGCCGCGCCATGTATGGCCCAGCCGCACCATCAGGCCGGTGGAAAACAGGTTGAGGGTTATTTTCTGGGCTGTGCCTGCCTTCATCCGGGTGGAACCGGCAATGACTTCCGCTCCGGTCCATGTCAGAACCGGGCATTGCGCTTCAGCCAGCAGGCGGCTGTCCGGGCTACAGGCCATGCCGATGGTCAGGCTGCCGGCTGCGCGGGCATGGGCAATGGCGGCGCAGGTATAGGGTGTGCCGCCGCTGGCGGCGATACCGATAACGACATCATCAGGCGTGGGAGCATGGGCCTGCATGGCGCGGATGGCCTCGGCCTCGTCATCCTCGGCTCCTTCCACGGGGCTGAAAAGGGCGGCATCGCCCCCAGCCAGCAGCAGTACCAGCCGTGCGCGTGGCCAGCCATAGGTCGGGATCAGTTCCACCCCGTCCTGCAATCCAAGGCGGCCGGATGTGCCGGCCCCTATGTAGAAAAGACGCCCACCCCGTTCCAGCCGGGGCAGCGCCTCGGCCATGGCCGTTTCAAGGGCGGGCAGGGCCGCCCGCACGCTGGCAGCTGCATCAAGCTGGCTGTCCAGCAGGGCGGAAAGCAGTGTGGTGGTGGGCCATTGCTCCAGCCTGTCGTAACGGGGGTCCAGCATTTCCGTGCGGGCCGGGGCGGGAGGGGGGGCTTGCTCGGTCATGAAAAGGTCCTGTTCCGGCGGACGGTATGGCGCATGCGGCCTATAGCATGGCTTATCAGTGCTGCCACGCACAGCACGCCCATGCCCGGCGCGATCAGCCATGCAAAAGCCAGTGGCTGCCCGTGTGGGCGAAGGAACAGCATGCCCAGCACGGAGGCAGGCAGGCTGAGACAGAAGGCGGGCACCAGATCGCGCGCATTGAGTTTAGGCAGCAGCATACCCGCCAGATAACTGCCCAGCATGGGGCCATATCCGCAGGCGGCAATGGACAGCCCGACAAGCACCGCAGCTTGCCCGGCATGGGCGAACAGGCTTGCGCATAGCACAAGGGCAACGGCCCAGAATGCTGTAATGGCGCGCGCAAGGCGCAGGCGGGCCAGATCCGGGTTGGGTGTGCCGCACCAGTGTAGCAGTGGGCGGCAGAGAGTAGAAAAATCTCCCATTACGGCGGCGGTCATGGCCGACAGGGTAGAGGAAAGCGAACCCATGGTGGCGGCCAGAATGGCTGCGAGCATAAGCCCCCGCAGGCCGGATGGCAGGTCTTGGGCAATATAGGCGGGAAAAATGGCATCGGTGCGGGTAAAACCGGCCTGCGCTGCCGATACGCCGCCGTGGTGCACCCAGAGCAGAACCCCCACCAGCGAAAGCAGGCTAAACAGGAGGCCGGCACCAATGGCGCTGCCCATGAGGGCCAGCCGGGCATCGCGCAGGCTGCGGGCGGCCAGTACACGCTGCACCATAAGCTGATCCGTTCCGTGCGAGGCAAGGGAGAGCACCGCCCCGCCGCCAATGGCCGCCAGTGGCGTGAACGGACTGGTAAAGGCGGGCGCATGGTGGGTAAACAGGCTGAAACGCCCCGCTTCATGCAGCATGTCGAGTGTGCCGGGGGGAGCCGCATGCCATAGCAGGGCGGCGCAGGCGAGCGAGCCCCCAAGATATACCGCAAACTGGATACTGTCTGACCAGACCACCGCGCGTAACCCGCCCTGAAGTGTGTAGGCGAGTGTCAGTATCATGATAGCGGCAAGGAGCACGGGAGCGGAAAGAGAGAAATGCAGGGCCGCCAATATGCCCGCCAATGGCAGCATACCTGCGAACAGGCGCACGGCTTCCGCCAGCAGGCGGGTGAGCAGAAACGTGCCCGAAGCCAGCCGTTGCAGCGTGTGGCCAAAGCGCTGGCCCAGCCAGTCATAGGCACTGAGCATGCGGCCTTGTTGATACAGCGGCAGAAATGCCCATGCCACAATACCACGACCCAGCAGGTAGCCCAGAGCCAGTCCCACGAACACCATGCCGCTGCCATAGGCGATGCCCGGCACACTGATCAGTGTCAGGGTGGATGTTTCCGTGGCCACAAGGGACAGGCATAGTGCCCACCATGGCAGGTCGCCATGGCCTTCCAGATAGGCATGGGCCGAGGCCTGCCTGCCCGCAAGGGCGAGGGCAAGGGCGGGCATGCCCGCCAGATAGGCCAGCAGGGTCAGCCAGTCCAGCGTAGTCATGGCGGTGGAAAAAGCGTGCGCAACACCATATCGTAAATGATAGGCGTGTTTGTCCGGGATCGGAACGGCCTTTATGCGAAATCCGGCGGAGGGCTGTTCTGGCCCTGTCCGCTTTGGCCCTGCCAGCGGGGCGGAACAGATAAAAAGGAAGAGGCATATGCAGCACGATCAGAACGGATGTGGGCAAGCGGCCTGTGGCGCCCTCAGCCCCGAGCAGGAGCATATCCTGCGCGGACACGGCACCGAGTATCCGGGTTCAAGCCCGCTTAATCATGAAAAGCGCGATGGTGTTTACTGCTGTGCGGGCTGTGGCACGGTCTTGTTCAGTTCTGCCGCCAAATATGAAAGCGGAAGCGGCTGGCCTTCGTTCTGGCGACCCGAGCCCGAAGGCGTTGCCACGCAACGCGACACCAGCCACGGCATGGTGCGGACCGAGGTGCATTGCGCGCGGTGCGAAGGGCATCTGGGCCATGTTTTTCCCGATGGTCCGCCCCCCACGGGCGAGCGCTACTGCATTAACGGTCTGGCGCTGGTTTTCCGGCCTGCGGGAACATAAACGGCTTAAAGGGGAAAGAACCTGCGGTTACAGCTCGTGTCAGGCGGCGGGCAGGCCGTGGCGACCGCCTACGGCTCGCAGGAAAAAAGCCCATGCGCGGTCGAAAAAAACCTCGCGCTCCGCTTTGCTCTTGAGCGGGTCGAGCCCGAACAGGCTGTCTTCCAGCGGCCAGCCGGTAATCAGCCCTGTCAGCAGGCGGGCGGCGGTATCGTCCGCATTGCCGGGCTCGATCTGGCCCTTGCTTTCCGCGGCCTTGAGCAGGCGTACAATCGCATTGTGGAAAGGCTGGCCAATGGCTTCCACCGCCTGCCGCAGCAGCGAGGGGTGGCGGTGCCCGTCGGCAATAAGAATACGGTAGGTGCCCAGTGAATCCGGCCGCAGGGTCAGGTCCAGCAGCAGGGTGCAGATGTGGCGCAGTTCCTCAAGCGGGTCTTTCAGCGGGGTGGCAGCCATGGCTTGCAGCACGGTGCCTGTCAGGTCTGAAATAACCGCGATAAACAGCGCTTCCTTGGAAGGATACCGGCGGTAGATGGTCTGCTTGCTGGCCGAGGCCTTGCGCGCAATCTGGTCTATGGAAGTGCCCGCATAACCATGCTGCACGAACAGGCCCGCGGCGATTTCCAGCAGATATTGATCCAGCTCTTCCGTATCATGGGCCGTAGGGCGCCCGCACCGGCGCTTGCGGCCTTTCATGCAGGGGTTGAGCATATCCAGCAGGCGGGTTGGGCGCTTGGTTGCATCCGTATCGCAGGAGGAAGAAGGCGGGCGGGACTCGGGCACTGATCTGTTCGTTCTGTTCTTGCCTGCACACGCAGGCATGCGGTGCTTTCTTGCTTGTTCCGGGGGTGGCTTAGGCCATTGTCGGGTGTTTGTAGTCCGTCCGGTGAACAGGTTGCAAGCAAAGGATATCGACCGCCCGGCAGCCGGGGCGGTTGAACTGGTAGTCTTGCTTTGAAGAGACGGACAGGCATGCGCCAGCCATGAAAACGGCTTTCAGGACCGCTTATGGGGCTGGCGCCGGACTGTATCAGTCGTTTTTGCCAAAGGCCGGGCGGGTACTTTCAAACAGGAACCACGTCCTGCGTTCGCCTTCGTCAATCCAGTTTTCAATCAGGCTGGCGGTGGCGACATCATGCGCATCGTCACACAGGTCGTGCACGGCGCGCAGGCGGCGGACAAGGGTCTGGTTGTCTTCACGCAGTTCGGCCAGCATGTCTTCGGGCGTGACATATTCGGCATCGTTATCGGCAATAACTGTCTTGCGGCTGATTTCGCCTACCGAATGCAGGGTTGTGCCGCCAACCTTTCTGGCGCGTTCGGCCAGCGGGTCAGTCATGGCGAACAGTTCCTGACTCTGCTCGTCCAGCAGCAGGTGGTAGTCGCGGAAATGGCGACCGCTCATATGCCAGTGGAAATTTTTGGTCTTGATATACAGGGCAAAGACATCGGCCAGAACGTCCGCCAGCCCGGCTGTCACGGCCTGGAGTTTTTTTGCATCCAGATCGCTGGGCGTACCCAGATATTCCCGGACATGGGCTTGCGAGGCTGTCGTCTTGGTCATGGTTTCGGCCTTTTTCCGTTAATAACCATCGCGCAGTCAGGCTTGCTTCAAAGCGGCTGACTGCCTGTTGATTACGTGGCGGCTATGGCTCGGCATGCAAGGGAGCCGCCCGGATATGAAGGAAAAAAATACTTCATCGCACGGAAACGTGAAAACGATGACAGCCTTGTGACAGGCTCTTGCCAGAGCTTAATGCCCGCTGGATGCGGGGCTTTCGTATTCCTCTTTCAGCGGGCGGCTGAGCAGTAGGGCCTGCGCGTGCGAAAGGGTCAGTTGCCCGGACAAAAAGGCCGCAATGCACTGGGTAATGGGCGCGTCCACACCAGCCTGTGCCGCCAGTGTCACAAGGGCATCCGCCGTGGTGACACCTTCTGCCACGCCGGGCAGGCTGGCCAGAGCATCGGTGGTGGATGCGCCCCTGCCAAGGGCCAGCCCCATGCGGTAATTGCGCGACTGATCACCCGTGCAGGTCAGAAGCAGGTCGCCCAGCCCGGCCAGCCCCGCCAGCGTGGCCGCCTGTCCGCCCAGCGCGCAGGCCAGACGTGTAATTTCAGCCAGGCCGCGTGTAATCAGTGCTGCGCGGGCATTTTCTCCCAGACCGGCACCAATGCAGATTCCTGCCGCAACGGCGATGACATTTTTAGCGGCTCCCCCCAATTGCACGCCCATGCAGTCCTGACTGGCGTAGAGGCGGAAAAGCGGGGTGGCCAGCCTGTCTGTCAGGCTGCGGGCCAGACTGATATGCGGTGCGGCAATAACAGCGGCAGCCGGCAGCCCTGCGGCAATTTCGCGTGCGAAGTTGGGGCCTGAGAGCACAGCGCCGGGAACATCAGGCCGTTCGCGCGCCAGAATATCCAGCGGAAAAGCAAGTGTCTGCCGCTCTATGCCCTTGCAGCACAGAATGGCCGGTGTTCCGGCGGGCAGCAGAGGCATGATGCTGGAGAGAGACTGCGTCGGTATGGCCACCAGCACGGCTTCAAACGCTGTATCGGGCAGCGTGGACGAGACCTGCACGGAGCCGGGTAGCGGAAAGTCTGGCAGGCGGGGCATGGCCCCTGATGGCAGGGTAAGGTCTGAACGGGCCCACAGATGAACCTGTGCGCCGGTGCGGGCTACATGCAGGGCCAGTGCGGTGCCCCACGCACCAGCACCCATGACAAGAAAGGGTTTGTTCATGTTTCGAGCCGTGCCAGAAGCCCCGCTGTTGCGCAAGGCCGCTGAGCGGGCCGGACTGTCTGTTGTGCTCAGGCGGACAGGGCGATTTCCGCGTTGGAGGCCACGGCCTGCCGGGCTGCGGCTTCATGGGCGAGTTGGTGCTTCTTGCGGGCTTCGCGCAGTAGGCACACTACACCCTGCACGCAGTTACCGCATTGTGCCCGGCACCCGCGTGCAGCATAGACCTCGCGCGGATGGGTTGCGCCACCAGCGACTGCCGTTTCCACATCAACATGGGTAAGTCGGTTACACGAACAGACAACCATAGATCACAGCCCTGAGTCGTTGCGTCCTGAAGCAACAATAACAACAAATGATAATTAGTCGCAATAGTTTTGTGTAGCCGTCCGCGCAGGTGGGTTTTGGCCAGCTTTTGGTGGTGTGGCAGGCTCTGAGTGGGGCCGATTCTACCCGCACGCTGCTGTCAGGGGATAACGATCGTGCTTCCAGCCTTGACCCTGTCCAGAGCGATCAGGGAGCGATAACTCGCAACCGAGTCATTCTGAGCAAAAAGGCGGCGGGTGATTTCCTCATAAGTGCTCATGTCCGGAGCAATCACAATCAGGATAAAGCTGATACCACCTGTAACATAGTAACATTGCTGCACCTCCGGAGCGCTGTGAAACAGCTTTTTCGCGTTATCGACTGTTTCGATCCGCTCATCCTTCAGGCGTATTTCAACAATGGCGGTAATGCTCATACGTACGGCCTGTACGTTCACAACAGCCGTATTGCTGGCAATAACCCCGGCATTTTCCATGGCGGCAATCCGCCTTTGCACGGCTGCGGCGGAAAGATTGACCCGCTCGGCAATCTGCCGCTGGGGCGTTTTATTGTCTTTCTGGAGAATGCGCAGAATAGCCCTGTCGAAATCATCCAGTGCACGCGGGGTGGGTTTTTTGCTCATATGCGAGTTTTTGTTGCATTAAGGCGACCAATCAAGAGCACAAAAATCACTTTCCCGATGATATGTCTCTGCGCAAGGAGACACATGGCGTGACCATCATGGCAGATAATAAACAGGTAGATACAGCACAGACCATGTCTTTGGGTATGCTGTGCGGTGCAGGGGCGGGCGCTTTATGGGGGCTGGTTTTTCTGGCGCCGGAACTGGCGCGTCCGTTCACCCCCATGCAGGTGGCGATAGGGCGTTATCTGGCCTATGGCATCCTGTCCGCCATCATGATTGCACCGCGTTGGAAAACCCTGCGGCACAGTATAAAGAAAAAGGATTGGGAGGCGCTTTTCTGGCTCTCCCTGTGTGGCAATATTTTCTATTATATCCTGCTGTCCATGGCCGTGCAGAAAGGCGGCATTGCGCTCGCCTCGCTGGTTATCGGGTTTTTACCCGTTACGGTCACGATTATCGGTAGCCGGGATAAAGGGGCTGTATCCTTTTATGCGCTGCTGCCATCACTCCTGTTCTGCACGGCAGGGGCAAGTTGTATTGCATGGCAGGCCCTTGCAGCATCTGGTGCTGGCAGCCATTCTGTAAGCGGTTTTTTCTGCGCGGTTGTCGCGTTGGTGTTGTGGACAGCCTATGCGGTGGGCAACAGCCGCTGCCTTGTGCGCCTGAATTCGCTTTCCGTTCATGACTGGAACCTGCTGACAGGCATTGTCACGGGTGCGCAGGCTGTGGTGTTGAGCCCTGTCGCCCTTTTGAGCGGACCTTTCAGTTATGGTGTGGAGCAGTGGGGGCGGTTTGTTGCCGTGTCCTGTGGGGTTGCCATTGTTGCATCCATTTTTGGCAATGCCCTGTGGAACCGGATGAGCCGTCTGGTGCCTTTGACCATGACCGGGCAGATGATCCTGTTCGAAACCTTTTTTGCTCTGATTTACGGTTTTTTGTGGGAAAGCCGCTGGCCCCGCCCGCTTGAGGTCGCGGCCTTCGTGTGCATTACCCTGAGTGTGCTGACATGCGTTTCAGTGCACCAGAAACATGCCGCCAGAGGGCGTAGGGCGGTCAATGCTCTGATGGAAAATGGAGTGTAAGGTGATGTCTGTACTGTCTTTCGATGATTTCACAAAAGTGGATATCCGCGCAGGCACGATCATTGATGTGCAGCCTTTCCCAGAAGCCCGCAAACCGGCATGGAAACTTACCATTGATCTGGGGCCGGAAATCGGAACAAAACGCTCAAGCGCCCAGATTACAGAATTGTACAGCGCAGATGACCTGATCGGCCGACAGGTGGCCTGTGTTGTCAATCTTTCACCGCGCCAGATTGGCCCGTTTATCTCGGAAGTTTTAACGCTCGGTTTTCCAGATACAGACAGAAATGTTGTTCTGATCACCCCCGAACGGAGCGTGCCAAACGGTAGCCGCCTGTTTTAACCAGAACAGTGTTTCCATGCCCGAGGAAACAGGCAAGCGAGACTGACTGAAACAGGCAGAAGCAACTGATTTTCTGGGGTATAAAACCGGTTCAGGCGGCTGGTGGAGCTGAGGGGAATCGAACCCCTGACCTCCTCATTGCGAACGAGGCGCTCTCCCAACTGAGCTACAGCCCCGCCTGTCTTTTCGGTGAGGTCGTGTATAGGGCTTACCAATTTTCTGTCAAGCTGTATTATATACCACTATACCCGAAGGACGGAATGCCGTGCCATGGCGGAAGGATCAGGTTCTATCGTGTTTGTATTGTTTGTGATTTTGACGCGCGTGCTGGAAATCTACTGCTGGATTCTGCTTGTATCCTGCATCTTCGTGAACCTGTACGCTTTTGGCATTCTAGACAGCCGTAACCAGATCGTCTGGAAAATCGGTGTTTTTCTTGAGCGCCTGACCGAGCCGGTTCTCGCACCCGTGCGTCGGGTTTTGCCGACACCCGGCGGTATAGATTTCAGCCCCATGGTGGTGCTGCTGCTCATTCAGTACGTGTTGCAGCCAACACTGGTCAAACTGCTTTACCTGTCGATGGAGAATGGCGGCTGAACAGCAATGGGGCCACCAGCCATGTTGACTGCCATGGCTGGTTACTGGCTATGGCAATAAAAAACGCCGAACCTTCCATGCGGGAAGTTCGGCGTTTTTTGTATTCGTGCCTTAATAAGGCCGCCCAACTGATTCCTGCCTTCCTTTTAACAAGGCGGCAGGAGCCGTTTTTTAGTGATGAACCGGGGCCGGGCTGTTGTCTTTTTCAATATGCATGAGGGTGTAGCCGCTCATGATGATAACCGGCACGAGGAAGGCCACGACTGTCGCGCTCAGCGACGACGTGCTCATGCCCAGGAAAAAAGCGATCAGGTCAAAGCCCAGCAGCGCCACGCACACAAACATGCCCATCTCTTGAAAACCCTCTTGTTCGGGCGAGACGCCCTGACCATTTTCTCACCAGCATCCTTGTCTGCCAAGGGGCTGCGGGGCCAGATCCCACCACAATCGTTCACAAACCAAACATCCGTTACACTACTCCTTTAGCTTTTGTGGTCAAGCGGCGCAGCGCATGGCCCCCCGGCTTTTTCCGAAGGGGTAGCGGGAGAGGAGGCGCTGCCGTTTGCAGGCTTTGCAACGGCTGAAGTGGACGGGCAGGTGTTGTCCGGTGCCGCTCCGGGGTTTGTCGGGTCTATCGCGGCAGCCTGATTGCTGCTTTCCACAGAGCCAGCCACAGGTGCCGTTGTGCCAGATGAGGCTGCGGAGGCCGCAATGGGTGCCGAGGGTGCTGTTGGGGTAGTAGTCGCTGCATCCGAGGCCGTTTTGGTTACGGTCTCGGGCTGCTCTTTACTACTGCTGGTGCTGCCCGTTGCAGGACTCGTCACGGCTACAATGGGCGGCAATGGTGCTGGATTTGAGGGTGTAGCCGTAGTCGTGGGGACATCGGAGGCCATGCTGGCTGGCGCATCAAGTGGTTCTGAAGACGGGGGTGGCAGCGGGGCAGATGTGTCCTGTGGAGCCGAAGCGTTAGTGTAATGGACGGCGGGCTCGACAGTCTTGGTGCCGGGCGTGGGCAGACTCGGAGCGTGGAAGGCTGAAACCGGGCCGAAAATCGGGTTGTTGCTGACAGAATGGGCCGATGCGGGGGGAGTGGTCAGGCAGCCTTTGACCAATGTCGCGCAAACACCATCCGAGCCGATCATGCGGTCATTGTCGCCGCTATAGTGCATGTCACTGACACGCCCATCAACGATACGGATCGAGGCAATGCAGGTCTTGCCCGCACCACCCATGGAGGTCTGCGCCAGATTGACCACCGTTTGCAGCGGGAACAGGGTTGAGTCGTTGGTGGAGGGCACATTGATGGAGCGTGTGTACTGAAAGATCTGCACATGATCATCCAGCCGGGCGGTCTTGTCCGGTATGCCCGCACAGGCCTGAAGGTCTTCGCTGGTCATGCCAATAACCTCAAGCTGGCCTTTATGGGCTCGCCGTGAATCGTTGTAACCACATGCGGCCAGAGCAGGCAGGGCCAACAGGGTAGCGTAACGCCGCAAACGGCGACCATGGTCACAGCAGAGCAGGGGAGTGCGGAGCGGGTTGTGACCGGTGCGGGGGGCGTTTTGCTTCATGCGTCCTCGACAGGGCAGGGGCAGGCTTACGTGGGGCGCGGCGTGGCGAAAATCTGCCATGGCCGGGCTTGTGCCGGGAGCGGATGTGCATACCGCTGTTTGGGTGAGTTGTCATGAGGGGGTTTTTATGCCCTGCTCTGCACCGGACAGCGCTCCCAGTCAGGCCCGTGCAACTGCGGGCCGGAAGGGGGCTGGTGTCTCGCCGGTTGAGGAGGGTGGGCTGCCCCCAGTCTGCCTGCCGGTGCGGTCTTCTGATGAAACCCGACAGGAATGAGAACATGATCTATCGTAAGGTGGCTGTGGTGGCCGCCGTTATGCTGTCTTCGGCTCTTGCCGTGGGTGCCCATGCCGAACCCGGCGGGTGTCTTAAATATGGAGCCGCCGGGGCTGTTGGCGGGCATCTGGCGGACCACCATAGCGTGCTGGGGGCGACGGCGGGCTGCGTGGTGGGCATGTACAAGCGGCATGAATACCGCAAGGAAGCTCGGATGAAAGCGCATCTGTATGATCAGGAGCATCCGGGTGCCAAAGGTTCGTATGAACAGAAAGCTACGGCTTATGATGTGGAACACTCCACCACACCCGGTGCCATGACACCGTCTGAGCCGCCTCATCCTGCTCAGCCGCCAGCTCCCGCAGCAGCTCCTGCCCCGGCGGAACATCTGTAAGAACCCTTCGGGCTGGTACGGCTGGCAGGTTCAGCCGTTCTGGTTCTCGGCGTTGGCCTGCATGCTGCGCAGCACATAGCCTGTGGCAACTTCCAGAACATGGCTGAACGCCTTGTGGAGTTCGGCCATGTCCAGCAGCCCATAGCGGTGCAGGGTGTGAATGATAAAAGCCAGACCGTTAAGGTCTGGCTTTTTGCGTAGCCAGTCAGTTTGGTTCAGTCGTCGGGCGTTGAACCGGCATATGGTCAGCAGAATGACATCCAGCGCGATATGCCCGCCCAGAACACGCCCTAGCGGGGTCTGGTCCGCATAAAGAGACGGGATGATGGAATGGATTTTCCAGTTCTGGATGCGGGGTGCGTAATGCACTGAATAATAGAGATATTCTGAAAAATTGATGCGGTCTGGAGCCCCCAGATCATGCACCGCAGTGTCAAGCAGGGTCTTGCACAGCCGGGATGCCGTTTCGAACGACAGGGCATGTTCGTGAAGTCGAAACAGGCGGGCAGAAAATTGCAGCAGTGCTGGAACCCGCAGCTGCGCTGTCGTCAGGCAGAGCGAAGTCGTGGCCAGAAGTTCATTTTCCTGCATGCCGCGCAGCAGAAGGTGGAAACTGTGCCTGCCATCTTCCATCAGCATGGAAAGTTCCTGACGGAAGACTTCTGCTTGTTGCGGGCACAGACTGCTGGGGTGTGAATGGGTCATGATGCGTGTCATGGAATGTGAATGACATGAACAAGGGAGAGGTTTTCCTGAAATTTTTCATGGTTTTCAGGCTGGTCGATCGGAAAGGAAAATAATGTGCCGATGTATGATCGCACGCCTGCGTGCGGGGGCTCTTAAAACCTAATGCCCAGAACTTTATGAATAAAGTGTTGAGATTTATATTTTTTTCACATTGTCATAATGGTTCGCCCTGATCAGGCGACCCGCGCAGTCTGTTTCAGGGGGCGGGTTATTCCAGCCCCTCACGCATGGCGTTCTGATGGCGGATGTTCTCTTCCTGCCGCTGGCGTTTGCGTGCACGCTCTTCCTCCATATTGGCGCCCAGATGCGTATCTCCACGGGCCGCGGCCAGTCGGGTCTGGTGTTCGCGCTCGGCATGGCGGGCATGGCGCTTTGCGTCCCACTGGCCATGGCAGGTCGGGCAGCTCACACCCGCTTCATAGAGGGGGGATGCCTTGTCCTGCGGGGAAAGCGGGGCGCGGCATGCGTGGCACAGTTCCATTGCGCCCGGTGTCAGGCCGTGGCCTACTGTCACGCGCTGGTCAAACACGAAGCATTCGCCCTGCCACAGGCTGTCCTGCTCGGGAACTGTCTCCAGATATTTCAGAATGCCACCCTGCAGGTGATAGACTTCGTCAAAGCCTTCGGTCTTGACGAAGGCCGTAGCTTTTTCACAGCGTATGCCGCCGGTGCAGAACATGGCCAGCCGGGGTTTGCGGCCCTCTTTTGTGAATGTATCGCGGTTCTTGCGGAACCATTCGGGAAATTCGCGGAATGTTTTGGTGCGCGGATCAGTCGCGCCCCGGAACGTGCCGACAGCCACTTCGTAATCATTGCGCGTGTCGATCAGAATGGTGTCGGGGTCTTCCAGCAGGGCATTCCATTCCGCCGGGGCGACATAGGTGCCGACCGTTTTGTTGGGGTCCATATCCGCAACCCCCATGGTGACGATTTCCTTTTTGAGTCGGACTTTCATCCGCAGGAAGGGCATGGAAGGTGCTCGGGAAAACTTGACTTCAATCGCCGCGCAGCCGGGCAGGGTACGGATATACGCCACAACGGCCTCAATCCCGGCATCGCTTCCGGCAATGGTGCCGTTGATCCCTTCATGCGCCAGCAGCAGAATGCCCTTCACGCCCTGTTCGGTGCAGGTGTGCAGCAGGGCATCGCGGATTTCCGGCAGGTTTTTAAACGCAGTAAACCGGTAAAGCGCCGCCACGCGGTAGGGCAGGGTGTTGTCATCCTGTGCCGGAGAAAAAGCCGGAGTGGTGCTGGCGGTCGTCATGGCGGTGTCCTTGCGGTTGCGCGGCTTTGTGCCGGATGAACCGGCGGGGGGCGTGAATGGGGCAGCCCCTTTGCATTGGCGTCGGTTTAGCGGGGCGGAGTGGGGGGCGGCAAGCGCTTTCCTGTGCCTAGCCCATGCCTGACATGGGATCGTGGCATCCGGTTGAGGGAACGGACAAAAAGGCAGGCCTGTGTTAAACCCTGCCGGTCAGTTCAGGGCTACCTCTTCACGCCAGACGTGGCCCGCAAGGGTGTTGCTCCTGATAAGCAGGAAAGGAAAGTCCGGCCGATGAAGCCTGAGCAGAAAACCGGTATTCTTGCCGTCATCAACAGGCTGAATGACGGCGTGGCCGTGCGGATGACCTGGATATTCGGCAGTATCTGGTGCGTTTATGCTTTTCTGGTTTTTTCGCTGGTGCCTGCCCTTATGCCGCAGTGGCAGGAGACGCTGCTTTATATCAGCAACTGTATCCAGCTTGTGGCGCTGCCTGCGCTTATGGTGGGTAGCGCCCTGCTGAACAAGGCACAGGACGACCGGGCGATGGAGGATCACCGCGCGCTGGTGGAAATCCTGAGCGATGTGCGTGAGGAACTGGCGGATCTGAAACTGCGCACGGCTGGCATTGCGCGCGATACGTCCGAAGCCTTGCAACGCCCGACGCTGACGGATGTGTCCATTTCCGACCAGACATTCGTCAATATGGGCGACAAGCCTGAGTCTGACAGTCCCTGAAAGCGTTACCCGTCATGGCTGATGGCGCAGTGCAAGGGGTTGTGCGTGCTGGAATGGAGTCGGTTTTGAGCGGTTGTGGATGAGTTACACCGCGCCCGAATCGTAGCTGCGCTGCAAGGTCAAGGGGTTTCTGGCACGTAGAAGCAAAAAAACCGCAAAAACCTTGGAAAACGGCGATTTTTTTAATCGGTCGTTCAAAGGGATATCCACAGATTCTCGGGGCGGATTACGGGAAAACCCTGTGGATAGTTTTGTGGAAGGGAGAGGAAGCCGAGCTTTTTTCCGGCTTTCTGCATTTGTTCCTGTTACCGTTTTGTGTCAGTCGCGGCCCGTTCATGGCGCGGGCGATGTCGGGTCGCCACGCGCCAGGTCATCTGCTCCCTAAAGGGTGTCAGACGTTTTCGGCCACCTTGCTGGCAACGCATAGCTTGTTGCCATCGGGGTCGCGCAGATAGGCGAGATACATGGGGCCCACCGGCGTCTGGCGGATGCCGGGCGGGTTTTCAATGGCGGTACCGCCGTTTTCCAGACCCGCCTTGTGCCAGGCTGCCGCATGCGCGGGTGAAGACGCTGCAATGCTGATGGTGCCGCCATTGGCCGGGGTGGCGGGCTTGCCATCCAGCGGCTTGGTGACCAGAAAGCGCGCGCCGTGATGAGAGTAGCTCAGCCGCCCACTGGCGTTGATTTCAGAGGGGGGGATGTCCAGAGCCTGAAATGTGGCGTTGTAGAATTTTTGCGAGCGCGCAATGTCGTTGCTGCCCACCATGATATGCGTGAACATGGTCTGTCCTTCTGTCGTGGTCTGACAGGGCCAAACTAGAACTCCGCGCGGCTATGGCCAAGCCCTGCCCCCGGTCTTGCGTAAAATCGTGGGCAGGTGTGTGGGGTCAGTTCATTCCCGCTATTCGAGCGAAGTGGCGCTGGCGCTTGAAGAACAGCTTTTTTGCCACCACGAACAGCGAGCGCTCAAGCAGGCCATGCGGTTTGAGGCCGACAATCTTGCACACCATGCCGGTAACGCGGCGCAGGTGGCGTGGCTGATAGTTTTTCATGGTGCGCGCCATATAGGCGGCAATGCAGCGCTGGTGGTCATAGGGCAGTGAAGGCGGTTCGTTGGTGGTGTAGTAGGCAGAGGCGAGTTCATCATCCTCGCTCTCCGTCACCCGCCCCAGTGCAATGCGGATACGTTTGAGCAAGCCTATGTTTTCGCGCTGCAGGTAACGGTGCATATGGTCGTAAAACAGCTTGAAATGCCGGAACTCATCCGCCGCGATCTGCTTGCACAGAGCCTTGAGCACAGGCTCCTGCGTTGAGTCGGCCAGAGCGGAATAGAAGGACGAAGTGCCGGTTTCCACCATACAGCGCGCGATCAGTTCTCCAGTGCGCGAGCCACGAACGGATTCGTGCACATCAAGCGGGATCTGGTAGAAATCGCGGTAACGGCGGAAGGCGGCTTGATAGTCCCATGAGGGGTCGGCCAGCATGGCCCAGCGGCCAAGGGCATCGCCATGCTGGATTTCCTCTAGCGCCCATAGATCGGCCGCGGTGCGGAAGTCCGGATCATCCTGAAAGACGTTGTTGAGGTAGTGCGCGTAATCCACGCTGTTGCGTTCCACAACCGAGGCCGCCTTGATGGCGGGCACAAGCTGCGGGTCCACTTTCGTGATATCGAACTCATCCCACGGGAGCTGGTCGATTTGCCAGTGTTTCATGTATCGAACCTCCTCCTGCGCCCGTGGCAGTGTCTGCATGTCTTTCTGGCCCGGCCAGAATACGGCCACTTGGGCAAGGTGGAGGCGGTTTGCCGCCTTGCGCCACGTTGCCCACGGGGGCTGGCTGGGGGTTTTAGACCATCCTTCCTATGGGCGGAATGATGGAAAACAAAAAATACGACCTCGTCTCCTGTCAATACTCACCACAGCGTGACTGCCACAAGGCTGACGCACCCCACCGGCCTGCCCCGCAGGAGCCTGTTTAACATGCCATGGGCGGTGAGGTTCCGCAGTCAGGCAACCCGGTGTCGATAAGTCGGTGTTTCCACCGGGCTGCCGTTTTGTTTTTCAGGCATCCTGCTCGCAGGGGGGAGCGGGCAGTTCGTCACCCGGCTGGGCGG
>NZ_JBDNWF010000007.1:0-98080 GCF_047721125.1 Acetobacter papayae
GCCGGGGTCAGGGGGGCGTCGGTCATGTCAGGGACAGGCGGCGCCATGGCGGATCTCGACCGTGGCGGTAGCGCCCATGCGCATGAGCAGGGTAGGGGGAGCAATCAGGCGAATACGCACGGGAAAGCGCTGCGCCACATGTACCCAGTCCATTTCGCGCAGAACCAGCGGCAGGGTGCGGCCCATGCCACTGGAATCGGTAGACATGACACCCCAGCCGATACTGGCCACTTTGCCTTCAATCGGGGTTTTGCGGTCGATCATGGAATAGACCGTAACGCACTGTCCGGGGCTGACGGCGCTCAGTCTGGTTTCGCGCAGGTTGGCCACGGCGTACCACGCATCATCACTGATGAGCGTGAACAGAACCTGCGAGGGCATGAGGATTTCGCCGGTTTTTACCCGCAGGCTGGTAATATAGCCATCAGCCGGGGCCTGCACGCGCGTCTGGCGCAGTTCATACCGGGCACGGGCCAGCACGGCCTGACTGGCCGCCAGAGCGGCTTCGGCACTGGCCAGATCGCCAACGGCGACATCCGCCGCCGAGGATTGCTGCTGTGCCTGTGTTACGGAAAGCCCCGCATCGCTCTGCACAACGCGGGCCTGATCATATTGCTGCCAGGGAATGAAAGACTGCGCGGCCAGAGGGGCCAGTCGTGCCGCGGTACGATCAGCCAGATCACGGTTGCTCTGGGCCTTGCTAACCTGCGCGCGTGCCGTGGCGGCCTGCGCCATCCGTACCGCCAGCAGGCGCTTCTGGTTGGCCAGTTCGGCAGTGGCAAGGGCGACATTGGCCTCCGCCTGCTTGACGGTCAGCTCATACGGCTCGGGGTCGATCACATAGAGCGGCTGGCCTTTGTGGACATGCTGGTTTTCATGCACGCCCAGTTCGATCAGCCGCCCACCCACTACGGAGGCAACATGCACCACCTCGGCATCCAGCGAGCCGCTGTCGCTGGAGGGATAGGCACTGTTGCGGCGGGCAACATACAGGCTGGCCAGTGTAGCGGCGATGATGCACAGCAGCGCGATGACAATACCGCCGCGTTTTCTGGCGGTCATGGAAACCTGTTTCATGCTCATGGCCCAAAAACCCCGACCCAGAGCGCCAGAGCGGCCAGCACCCCCAGTGATACATAGGTAAACAGCCGCAGGCTTAAGAGCCTATCAAGGTCTGTGAAAATAAAGGCTGTGCGCAGCCCGATTGCCGTGGCGATACCGAAGAGCGAGCAGACCATCCATGCAGGAAAATAGGCTCCCACAATCGGGAACGAGGGCGCTTCCCGGCTCATGCACCCACCCAGCAGGCTGAGCAGGGGCAGCAGGGCCGCCGGGCGGAAAAATGCTTGTATGGCTTTAATGATTTTATCCCGCCTGCTTTTTCGGTTTTTTGCTAGGTTTAGGCTTCCGGTCCGGATCAGGTGTAAACATGGCCTGACAGCCCGGAGAAAGCTGGTCAAATTTCTTTTCCATGCAGGCGGTTATCTTGCGCTCGTTGGGAATATAGAGCGTGCACAGGCGCATGGCGTCTTTTTTACAGGCTTTGGTCTGTTCTTCTTTTGTGGCGGCCAGCGCGGAGTCTGCGGACAGGATGGAGAGAAACAGAAAGACCGTGGGAAGAATGATTTTGCCTTTTCCCATGACACGGGCTGTTCTGTGCATGATCGTCTCTCCTCAGGGGCGGGCCGGTTTTGAGTGAGGCAATATTTTCACACACTGGATTAATAAAGGCTTACCTTGCGCAATAATAACGCGGCATTCCAGTAATTTCCACCATTGTCGGGCGGGGGGCTGCCCCGCCCTTACCGAGTGGTCTGAGGTGATGTGTAAGTCAGGGCGCAGGGGGTGGCAGCGGGGTGTTGGTGCGGCCTGAATACCGGTCGATAATCTGTCGTGCGGCGGCGGCGGCCTCATGGGCGGTGTTGGGCGCGGTTTCGCCCCAGTCGCCATCGAGCGCATGGGCGTGGATATCGTGCAACTGCGTGATGCCGCCTGCTTCCTGCCCGGCTGCGTCATGCAGCGTCCAGATGATGTCCAGATGCTGGCGTGCCTGCCCATCGCTATCAGGCGGGGCATCGCTTACGCGCACTGTGCAGTTCAGGGTGTAGTCCGCCTGCGCGCGGTGGTGGGTCAGCGTATCGTGGGTATCGGGGAAAGCCGCGCGGAAAGCGCTGGCCAGAGCTGTGTTCCCCTTACCGGGGGCACCTGTAACCCCGCTGAAGAAAACCCGTGCGGGGCGGTGCTTCAGGCTGTTGGGGTCTTGCTCCATGGCCGCGGCCTGAATACCCGTCAGCAGGCTGGCGATACGGGGGGCCGCATCCTGTGCCATGCCGGACAATATGGCGGGGCTGACGGTGCCGCCACCATCGGGCTGCCAGAGGGTCTGGGCAATGCCCGCGCCATCCTGTGCTGCACGCAGGGTGCTGGTCGGGGTCATGATGGTATAGACGGGAATGACCTGCCCGCCCGCCTGCCGTGTCTGGAGCCGGAGCCACCATGCACCGGCTGTTGCAGACCGGGCGGAGGCCGCAACGCTCTGCCCTTGCAGGGCCTGCGCCATATCCGCCGCCCAGAGCTGCGCCGAGGCAGGGGCCAGCCCCACCGTGGTGGGAGCGGGAATGTCGAGCCGCGCCGGGGCCGCCGGGTGTGGCGGGGTGTGGGGCGTGTTCATGCAGCCCCCCAGCATCAGCAGGGCCAGCAGCAGCGGATGGGCTGTGTGCGAGAGCGTGCGAACTGGACGGGGCTGGACCATGTCAGCCCGCCCGCCGCGGGGCAATGGCTGAAATCTGGTGGCCGATGGGGCCACCCCCGGCCAGTGTGCGGCGGCGATGGCTGAAAAACCGCTGGGTGTCGGGCAGGGTATCCATGCCCAGCGTAACCGCCCGCCCAATCCCTGCGCGCTGGAGGCGGAACACGCACCAGCCTGCCAGATCGAACTGGTAATGGCCCGCCCGGTGGCCGGGGGCAAAGAAGGTCGCGGCCTGCCTGTCGCCTGTCAGAATGGCGGTGTGCATGTCTTCCGCCGTTTCGTAGCTTTCCTGTGCGATGCACGGCCCCACCACGGCGTGAATGGCGTGGGCCTCGGCCCCCAGATGGAGCATGGCCGCCAATGTGGCTTCCAGCACGCCAGCCAGCGCACCGCGCCAGCCCGCATGGGCAGCCCCCACAATCGTGCCATCAGTGGTGCTGAACAGAACCGGCGCGCAATCCGCTGTAATGACGCTTATGGCAAGGTCTGGCTGGTTTGTTACCAGCGCATCGGCCTGTGCACCGCTGCCCGGCAGCCATGCAGTCTGTGCGTTTACAACCTCGCGCCCGTGCACCTGCGTTACCCCCAGAAGGCTGTCAGGGGCCACGCCAAAATGCCCGGCGACCCGGCGGCGGTTCTCCATCAGGTTTTCAGGCGTGTCGCCCGAGCGCATGGAGCAGTTCAGGCTGGCGTAAGGCCCGGTGGATACACCGCCCTCACGTGTGAAGAAGCCGTGCCGTGCCTGTCCGAGCAGCGGGCTGGTGAGCGGAGAAAGCCGGGGAGTGTCCACGCCGGATGTCATGTCGGTAATCCTTCTTCAAAACCCGGTGGGGCGGGCAGGCCGGGGGATAGCAGTGCCATGACCCGGAACAGGTGTCCCATTTTTTCCGGCGCGGCCAGCCGCTCCGCCCCACTTAACAGGGCTTGTGCCTGCTCGGGGGCGGCTGCGGCCAGTTGCGCCGTGCGTTCCATCAGCCCCAGCCTGCGCAGGAAAGCGCCTTGGGTAAGCGTGCCGTACACGCAGGCCCCGGCCTGCCGGGCAGCCGCACCAAAGGCGGTAAAATCCACATGGGCGGTCAGGTCGGCCTGTCCTGCGGCTTCAAGCGGGGCGGCGGGGCGCGCATGGCGCAGGGCCTGAAGCGAATCCCCGGTTAGGGTTGAGGCGTGCCCGTAATCAATGAACAGGGCCGCACCCGGTGCGCGGGCAAGGCGCTGGCCCAGCCATGCGGCAATGGCCAGTGCGGGTTCGCACAGTTCTACAAGGGTGTCGGGTTCAAGCGGGCGGGCATCGGGCAGTACGGGGGCTGGGCAGGGTGCTAGGTAAAAGCGCTCGTCGGCCACATAACGCTCGTTCCAGCCGTCGGGTGTGTGCACGAACTGGCGAATGGGCAGGGCGTCCAGAAACTCGTTGGCCAGCAGGATGAGCGGGCCATCGGGCAGGGTTTCTAGCCGGTCATGCCAGTGTGGCGGCGTGGTCAGGCTGGCGCGCAGGGCTTTGGCCTGTTCGGCCCGCATGAGGGGCGATGTTTCGACCAGATGCACCTGCACGGCCTGCGCCATGGCCGGGCAGGCGCGGGTAATCAGGCGTAGGGCGTCAGCCATGAGCGTGCCGCGCCCCGGCCCGGCTTCAGCCAGAATAAAGGAGGCCGGGCTGCCCATGCCCTGCCAGACCATGGCGGCCCATGCGCCTAGCAGCTCGCCGAAAACCTGACTGATTTCGGGTGCGGTAATGAAGTCCGATAGCAGGGGGGTGTTTGCGTAATACCGGGTGTTGGCGCGCGCCATGAAGTGGTCAAGCCGTTCGGCATGAGGAGGGGGCGCGCGCATGGTCATGACCCGGTTCTAGTGATCCGCCGGAGGGGTGATGTTGGTGGGGGCCTGCGGGCCGCTCGCGGGCAGGCCCGCATAGGCCGGGTGGCGGCGGGCATAGACCATCAGGCAGATGCCCAGCGCCAGCATAGGAATGCACAGAAGCTGCCCCATGGTTATACCCCCCGCCAGATACCCCAAAAATGCATCAGGTTCGCGGAAGAATTCGCAAAACGACCGTGCGCAGGCATAGCCGGCGAGGAACAGACCCGCCAGAAAGCCCGGCCGGGCGCGGATACTGCGCTGGCGCGATACGATGAACAGCACCGTGAAAAGCAGCAGCCCTTCCGTCAGCGCTTCATAAAGCTGGGACGGGTGGCGGGGGATTGGGCCGCCATCGGGAAAGATCATGGCCCAGGGTAGGTTTGCCGGGGCTTCACGGCCCCAGAGTTCACCATTGATGAAATTGGCCACGCGCCCAAGCCCCAGCCCGATGGGTACGGCCACGGTCACCCTGTCGGCAAAAGCCAGAAAATTGAGCTTGTAGCGCCATGTAAACAGCGCCATGGCCGCCACCACCCCGATTGCCCCCCCATGGAAGGACATACCGCCATGCCAGACTTCGAGCATGGCCAGAGGGTGTCTGAGATAATACGAGGGTTGGTAGAACAGGATATAGCCCAGCCGCCCGCCAAGCAGCACGCCCAGCGTTACCCATGTTAGAAAATCATCAGCCTGTTCAGTGGTGGCCGCGCGTGGGGCCAGCAGCACCAGACGGCGCAGCATTGTAATGCCGAGTATGATGCCCAGAATATAGGACAGGGCGTACCAGCGCACGGCCAGCGGCCCGAAATGCACCAGAACGGGGTCAAACTGCGGGAACATCAGAACAGGCAACATGCAAGCGATCCGATTGCTGAATGGCCTGGCAAGGCCGGGGAAAATGGCAGGCCCGGCGGGCAGGCCAGTGAACTGGTTACGGTAAACAGGCAAGGCCCGAAGTGTCGGGCCCTGTGTATCAGAGATAGGGCTGCGGCGTGGCCAGATAGTCCTGTATATAGTGGCGGATACCCTCTTCGAGCGGGGTAAACGCCTCGGTATAGCCAGCGGCCCGCAGGCGGGTCAGGTCTGCCTGCGTATAGGACTGGTACTGGCCTTTCAGGCTGTCGGGCATATCCACAAAGGTAATATCCCGCTCCATGCCCGCTGCGTCACACACCGCATGGGCCATGTCCAGATAGGTGCGGGCCTGTCCCGTGCCGCAGTTGAACAGCCCGTTGACCGAGGGCGTGTCATACAGCCACAGCATGATTTTGACGGTATCCCCCACCCAGATGAAGTCGCGCGCCTGCATGCCGTGGTCCAGATCCGCCCTGCTGGAGCGGAACAGCCGCATGGGGTTGCCTGCGCGCAGCTCGTCGTATTTGACCTTCACGACCGAAATCATGCGGCCCTTGTGGTATTCGTTGGGGCCGTAGACGTTGAAGAACTTTAGCCCGGCCCATTGTGGCGGGGTGGGCTCGCCCCGTTCCACCGCGCGGAGCACCTGCTGGTCAAAAACATGCTTGGACCAGCCATAGAGGTTGAGCGGTTCAAGCTGGTCAAGCCGTTGCGGGTCGTCGGAAAAATGTTCGGGCGTATCAACCCCGCCATAGGTGGCGGCGGAAGAGGCGTAAAAAAAGCGCACCCGGGCCTGCGTGCACCAGCGCCACAGCATGCGCGACAGCTCTACATTGGTGCGCCATACCGCATCACCATCGCGTGCGGTGGTCTCGCTGATCGCCCCCATGTGGAAGATGGCTTCCACCCGGCTTTCGGTTTCAAGAAAGGCGGGCAGCTCGTCCGGGGTAATCAGCCGCGTTGGCGCATGCCCCGCGATATTGCGCCATTTTCCTTCTGTCCCCAACCAGTCGACAATAACCGTTTCGTGCCCGCGTGCGACCAGGGCCGCCTGCAGGCATGAGCCGATGAACCCGGCCCCACCCGTAATGATGATCATGGAAGCATACTATAAAGGCAGACCATACAGGCTCCAAGACGGCAAATCCGCCCGCTGGCGTGTAGCCACAGCAGACAGGCTTGCCTAGTATAGCTGGTATCAATCCCTGAGGAGATGAATTTTCATGAGCGATGTCATTACAGTCGTGGCTATTGTCAAGGTCAAGCCGGGGTATGAGGCCGAAGTGGCGCAGGCCATGAGCGACTGCGTGGTTCCTTCCCGCGCGGAGGCGACCAACAGCCAGTACATTCCCCATCAGGATCTGGAAGACCCGCAGACCTTCGTCTTTACCGAAAAATGGGCCAGCCCGCAGGCTCTGGCCGACCATATGGAAACACCGCATTTCAAAGCTATGGCTGCCCGCCTTGAAGGCAAGCTGGCCGCGCCGCTGGAAGTGCACACCCTGCGCCCGCTGCCCGGCGCATAAGGTTTTTCAGGGCGGCGCGCAGGGGGCAGTATCAGGCGGCGTGCGCGCATGGCCTGCCCCATTATTGGGCTGTCAGGCCTGCGTCCGCCGTCCGGTTTTTCAGGCGGGCATGCTTTCAAGGCTGGGGTGCCTGCCCAGCAGGCGGCACAGGGCGGCGCTGGGGGCGGATTTGTTCAGCGTATAGAAATGGAAATGGTTCACCCCTTCCGCCCGTAGCTGGCGGCATAGCTCACCCGCCACAGCGGTTGTAACCAGCGCGCGGGTTTCGGGGTGGGCATCCAGCCCATCGAACATGCGCCGCATCCAGAGCGGAATATGGGCGCCGCACTGGGTGGCGAACGTATAGGCCTGCGCGATATTGGCCACGGGCAGGATGCCGGGCACGATGTCCGCCGTAATGCCGGCCGCTACCGCCCTGTCGCGAAAGCGCAGGAATGTTCCCGCTTCAAAAAAGAACTGCGTGATGGCGCGTGTGGCCCCAGCATCCAGCTTGGCTTTCAGGTTGTCCAGATCCGCCTGCGCGCTGGTTGCTTCGGGGTGGGTTTCGGGATAGGCCGCGACCGAAATTTCGAAAGGGGCGATCTGGCGCAAGCCCCGGACAAGGGCTGCGGCGCTTTCATACCCGCCGGGTGTGGGGGTAAAGCCGGCACCGGGGGCCGCCTGACCGTTCTGGGCCGGTGGGTCGCCGCGCAGGGCTACGATATGGCGCACACCCTGCGCCCAGTAGGTGCGGGCCACGTCATCCACCTGTGCGCGGGTGGCGTTTACGCAGGTCAGGTGCCCGGCTACAGGCGCACCGGCCTCATGCGCGAGAACGGCCGTGGCCGCCAGTGTGCGTTCACGGGTTGACCCTCCCGCCCCGTATGTGACGGAGACAAAGCGAGGGCCAAGTGGGGCAAGTTCCTGCGCGGTCTGGTGCAGGGCTGCGGCCATTTTATCGGTTTTGGGCGGGAAAAACTCGAAAGAGACCGCAACCGCCCCATCCGGCCCACCTGTGGACAGGTCAGGGCTGAGGGGGCCAAGGTTACGCAGTTCGGCGGAAAGTCCGCGACCCGGCAGGAACGGCATGGTGGTTCTGGCTCCGTTGATGAAAATCGTTTTTGTCAGGGACGGCGGCCCAGCCAGAGCCGGACAGTCAGGGGGCCTTCCAGCCGGATGGTCTGCGCGCAGGCCAGCCCGGCATCATGGAACCAGCCACGGATCTGGGTATCGCTGAAACCGGGATGCACATGGGCGTGGGCATCGCGCAGGGTTTCACGCGCATGGGGGGCAAAATCCACAATCAGCAGGCGCCCGCCGGGGGCCAGAATACGTACTGCCTCAGTAATGGCGGCTGCGGGGTGCTGTACCGCATGCAGCACCTGATGCATGATGGCCAGATCCGCAGTGCCTGCGGGCAGAGGTAGGGCATACAGGTCGCCTTGCCGCAGGGCCGCGCGGTCCAGCCCGGCAGCGGTCAGCTTGGCGCGTGCGACACGGAGCATGGCCGGGCTGCGGTCAAACCCTGTCAGGGTGTCAGCCTGTGGGGCCAGTAGTTCGAGCATACGCCCGGTTCCCGTGCCGATATCGACCAGATGTGCCACGGCCTGCGGGCCGATAAGGCGGCGGATTGCGTTTTCCACATCCTGTTCCGCCACATGCAGCGAGCGTATTGCATCCCACTGGGCGGCATGCGCCTCGAAATAGTCTTCCGCTTCGGCGGTACGGGCGGCGCGTACGCTGCCAAGGCGCTGTGCATCCGCCGCCAGTTCCGGGTCTGCGGGCCACTGGTCTATCATGGCGTAGAGCGGAGCGGTTTTTTCGGGGTTATCCAGTGCCAGAAAAACCCAGTTGCCTTCCTTGCGCCGTGTGATCAGCCCGGCTTGCACCAGAATTTTGACATGCCGGGAAACACCGGGCTGGCTTTGCCCCAGCACCTGAGCCAGTTCCCCCACGGATAATTCCATATCCCGCAGCAGAGCCAGAATGCGCAGGCGTGTCTGGTCAGCCAGTGCCTGAAAAATGACGAGGGGTGAGGGCATAAAAAAATCTATATAACAATATCATTATATACACAATAACTGCTGTAGTGATCAAAATGACGCAGGACTGCACTTCCTATCCCTGCGGGGAGCAGGGATAAGGGGCCAGAGAGAGTTGAATCTGTATGAAGGTCAGGGGGTGCGGAGTGCCGTGCTCTTGCCCGCAAACAGGCGTGACAGGCCGCAGGATGCCGCAAAGGCCACGCATCCGAGAGCTGCAATCCAGAAGACCGCAGGCCAACCTGTTTGCCAGGACAAGGCCAGCCCGGCCCAGGCTTCGGCCAGAGCCAACACGGTGGCGGTGGCCATGCCCGTCATGGGGCCAAAGCCCAGCCGCAGGGCGGCAGCAGCGGGGGCAATCATCAGGGTAAATACAAGCAGCACCCCGGTTATCTGGGCACATTCAGCCGTGGCCAGCGCAACAAGGGAGAGGAACAGCACATCCAGTAGGCGCAGTGGCACGCCGCGGGCCTCTGCCACATCAGGCTGTAATGAGGCAAACAGCAGCGGGCGTGCGAGTATGGCCAGACCAGACAGGCAGAACAGGCTCAACCCTCCCAGCCCCCACAGGGTGCCGGGGCTGATACCCAGAATATCGCCAAACAGGAGCGATGTGGCGGCCCCTGCGGAACGGGTCAGAAAATGCAGGCATAGCGCCCCCACGCCGAGTGCGAGCGACAGCACAAGGCCAATCACCACATCGCGGCCTAATGCGCGCTGCCCGGCAAGCCCCATGGCCACGCCGCCCAGCACAGCGCCACTGCCAAAGCCCGCTAGCGCAGGCAGGCCCGCCAGCAGGGCGGCTGCGGCTCCGGCAAATCCGACATGAGCCAGCGCATGGCTGGCAAAGCTCTGGCCGCGCAGCACCAGAAACCACCCCACAGGCCCGCAGACGAGCGAGACCAGAAAAGCCGCCATAAAGGCCGTGCGCATGAATTCATAAGCAAGCATCAGTGGGTGTGTCCTGTGCAGTCGCAGGCATGCAGGGTGTCGCCCCCGCCTTCGGCCACCACAAACAGGCGGCCCTGCGCGCGCACGACCTCGACCGGCGCACCATAGAGCGCACTCAGGGCCGGTGTGGTCATGACTTCATCCACAGTGCCCAGCAGGGCCTTGCCGTGAGCAAGATACAGCACACTGTCCATAAACCCTTCGAGCGGGTTGATGTCATGGGTGGAAATCAGCACCGTCAGCCCGCGCTGGCGGGCCAGATCATGGATACGGCGGGCTGTCTGGCGCATGCGGGCGGGGTCGAGACTGGCCAGAGGCTCATCAAGCAGCAGCAGGCGCGGGGAATCGAGCAGCGATTGTGCCAGCAGCAGGCGCTGGCGCTCCCCACCGGAAAGGCTGGCCACCGGGCGGGTTGCCAGTTCCTGTGCATCTACCGCTGCCAGTGCGGCATCGACCTGCGCACGGGCTTGGGGTGTATGCCATGGCAACCCCCAGCGCTGGCCGCGCAGAGCCGAGGCGACCATGTGCCAGCCACTGATCTGCCCCGCCACCATCTGCCGTGACTGCGGCATGTAGCCAATGGCGGCCTGCCCCGGTCGGGCGGGCTGCCCTGCTACATGCAGGTTGCCATGCGATGCGCTATCCAACCCCAGAATGGCGCGGAACAGTGTGGTTTTGCCAGCACCGTTGCCTCCCAGCACCGCGACGAAGCCGCCGTTCGGGATACTGAAGTTTACGGAATCCAGCACCCGTCGCCCATCGCGGACAATACTCAGCTCCCGTGCTTCAAGAATGGGGGCAGGGTTCATGGCCGGGTGCGTCATGGCGCGCTGTCCAGCAGGTGCTCCGTCTGCCGGGCAATGGCGCTGATCCAGTCCTGCCAGTGAGGGGCGGGGGCGGTACCCACTGGCGCAAAAGGCAGAGTTGCGGGCAGGGTTTCCGTCAGCGGCAGGGAGGGTATGCCTGAGCTGTCGGCCAGTTCCAGTAGCGGCACAACGGCTACTTCTATCATCTGCTCATTATAGGCCAGCAGGTGCAGTTTATGCGCGGTCAGGTCGTTTTCAAACTGGGCGATATCGGCCGGGGCGGGTTCCACGCCGTTCATGATGGCGGTCTGGAAGTCCTGCTCTTTCATGTCCAGCCCCATCTGTTCGGCCAGCGGGTCGAATAATGGCTCTGTTGCCGCAACCGCGCGCCCTGCGACATGGGTGCGTATTGTGGCCAGCAGCGCATCAACACGGGCGATGGCGTCCAGCACCGCGCGGCCGCGCTGGGCATAGGCGCTGGCATGGGCGGGGTCGACCTGTGCGCAGGCGGCCTGCAGGCGGGTAACGACATCTGCCACAGCGCGGGTGTTGAACCACAGATGCGGATTGCCGCCCGTGTGCCAGCCGGGCCACGAATCGGCACGTATGATTCGCTCCGCGGGCAGGCGGGCGGCATCGGCCAGTTTGCCAGCCCATGTGTCGTATCCCGCGCCGTTCATGACAACCAGCGTGGCATCGGCCAGATGGCGGGCATCGTCCGTGCTGGGGGCGTAGAGATGCGGGTCCACCGTGGGGGAGGCCAGCAGGGAGGTAACGGTCATGTCTGGCCCGGCAATCTGCGCGGCCAGATCTCCCCATGTGTTTTCCACCGCTACTATGTTCAGGGTGGCGCGGGTCTCTGCCCTGCCGGGTACGGCAAGGGTGGGAGCCAGCAGCAGCACCCATAGCAGGCCTGTGCGCAGCAGGCGGGTAGGGTGGCGGTTTGCAGGGCACCGGAGGGGGTGCAGGTGTGTGTGTTTACCCTGCCGGCGTGTCATGTGGGCATGTCTTGTGCTGGTTCCCTCAAAAGAATGTAATATTATTACATCCGTTCCGTCCTTTCGTCACCTCCCTCTGGCATGTTGATGTATGGTCTTCCGCTGGAAGCTCGATTAGGCTACCAAGTAAAGAGAACGGAAGATGAACATGCCCCGCATCCCGCACCCAGCCCGCTCGCGTAACCAGACATCGGCTGCCACCGACAATGCGCCCGTACAGGTCGGGCACGATTCTGTGGTGCAGGCTGCCGACCCGTACGGTTTTTCGGAGCATACGCGTGGGCTGCTGGACTGTGCGGCAACGCTCTGCTCCCGGCAGGGGGGGCGCATGACCGCGCAGCGCCGCGATGTGCTGGGCCTGATCCTGCAGGCCGATGCCCCGGTGGGTGCGTATGATCTGCTCGAACAGCTCCGGGTTTCCGATCGCAGGCCCGCGCCGCCTACAGTGTACAGGGCGCTGGACTTCCTGCTGGAACATGGCCTGATCCACCGGATCGAGCGGCTTTCCGCCTTTGTGCCATGCACCCATCTGTCCCATGAGGACGAGGCTGATCCCTCTGGGGTGTCTGCGGCTTCCTCTGCGCAGTCTGGTCATGCCGTTTCGGCCTGCGGGCATGAGCATGGGGCCTGTGGTGTGCATGCCGCCCAGTTTCTGATCTGCCGTGCTTGTGGCGGGGTGACGGAAATTGCCGATACGCCGCGTATTCTGGACATGTTGCGCACGGTATGCCGCGAAAAGGCCTTTACCATGCAAAGTGCCTCGGTCGAGGTGGAAGGGCTATGCGTCACCTGCACCGGGCAGCAGGAGGCCGGAACGGAACGATGAATGGCCAGAAAACCGGGTTTCATTCCTGAGCAGCCGGGTTTTGCCGGTTTTGACCGGGTAGGGCTGCCACAAGGTCCCGAGCGTGTGCGCAGGCGCGCCGTCGGAGGGGGGCAGGGGCGTAGCCGTAGGCCGGGAACCGGAGCGTGTGCCGGACAGGGAGGCACCGGGCCGGAAAGTCTGGATTGTATAGTAGCAGGCAGGGTTGTAGCGGGGCTATCGCATGCGCGCACGGGGGCTCCGGTTTCCGGCGTGCCGGCAGCAGGCGGGGGGCAGGCCGATCTGTTCTCCCTGCCGTTGCCACCTTTGCCGCGCACGGTTTTTTTGCCTGAAGAAGTGCGCCTGAGCCCGGTTGCCGTGGCATCGCTCGGCGGGCGCAGTGGTGAGGATGGGTGCCTGTATCTGGTGGCAACACAGATCAGGGCCGCGCGCCTGCTGGAGCAGGGGCTACCGCTGAGCCGCCGCGCTCCGCTTATGCTGACTGAGCGCGCAGGCGTGGTGCCATGGCTCGCCTGGCTGAGCGAAACCGGGACCGAGGAGCAGGATGCCGGGCCGGGCGTGGTGCTGCGCCTGCGCCGGGCCATGGTGGCCGAGATGCTGGAGAGCGACCCAGACCACACGGCAGCGTTTTCGGCCCCCTGTTACTGGCTGAGTGGCGTTTAGGGGTTCTTGCCGGATTGTCGCGCGGCCTTATGCTGCCCGGCATCAAGTGTCCCTGACAGCCGATGGAGCCTTATCCGTGAATCAGAATACCTCCTTTTCTGCCCGCCCGTCAGACGTGCTTGCGGGGGATGTCCTGCTGGCGGAAACCACGCGCGGCGGCCGGGTGGAATCCCGACATTATGGGGCTGTTGCGGTGGTGGACGCGCAGGGGCGAACGGTTTTTGCCGCAGGTGATGTCGCAACGGCTATTTTTCCCCGCTCTACTGTCAAGGCGTTGCAGGCCCTACCGTTGCTGACGGAAGGGGCGGCGGATCGTTTTGCCTTGTCGGATGCCGCTCTGGCGTTAGCCTGTGCTTCGCATCAGGGCGAGCCGGAGCATGTGGCGGTGGCCACCGATATGCTGGCGCGCGCGGGGTATGATGATGGCGCGCTGGAATGTGGGGTTCACTGGCCGCTGGATAGCACGGCGGCGCGTGCTCTGGCAGCCGGTGGCCAGCCTGCCCAAGCGTTGCATAACTGCTGCTCGGGCAAGCATGCGGGGTTTGTTTGTCTGTCCTGTGCCGGAGGGCATGACCCGGCTGGGTATGTGGGGGTGGAGCACCCGGTCATGCAAACTGTGGCGCGAACGCTGGCGGATGTAACCGGCATTGCCCATACGCGCGATAATCAGGGCACGGATGGCTGTGCCATTCCTACATGGGCTGTGCCGCTGGAGGCACTTGCGCGGGCGTTTGCGCGGTTTGCCAGCGGGCAGGGGCTGGGGGCGGCGCGTGCAGCGGCGGCTGAACGGTTGCGCGCGGCTATTGCGGCTAACCCTTTCATGATCGCGGGGAGTGGCCAGTTCGATACCAGAGTCATGGAAGCGCTTGCCCCGCGTGTGCTGACCAAAATGGGGGCTGAAGGGGTCATGGTTGTGGCCCTGCCCGCGCAGGGGCTGGGCATTGCCATCAAATGTCGTGATGGCGGCGTGCGCGCGGCAGAGACTGCCGCCGCTGCACTGATCGCCCGTTTTGGGAAAGAGGACAGCCCGGTGCTGCATCATTACATGCGGCGCACAGTATTTAACTGGAATGGTCAGCCCGTGGGCGAATTGCGTGCCGCCTCTGAACTGGCGGGCGACTGTCTGCCTGAAACTGCCTGTTAAAACCGGGCAGAATAAAACCCGGCAGGCAGGGGCCGGTAGAGTAAAGCGGTCGGCAGGGAAAAACGCCCTGCCGACCGTTTGTTTTTTTATGGCTCAGCCCTTGGTTGCGCGGGCGCGCTTTGCCGGGGCGGCTTTACGCTTGCCACGGGTCGGGGCTGCCTGTTCAGCAGCTTCGGCTGCCAGACGCTCATAACGCTTGCTGCGGCGGCGTTCCTGCACAATGCGCAGTTTTTCAACGGCGGAAATCGCGTTGTTGGCCGTAGCGGTTTCCGCTGCACGGCGTGCGCTGGCGGTAGCCTTGGGCGCGGGCTTTGCCGCAGCGGCTTTGGCAGGCTTTGCGCTGGCGCGTGTTGCGGCCTTGGGAGCAGCAGCAGCTTTTGTCGGGGCTTTTGCGGCGGCCTTGCGGGTGCTCTTGGCCGGGGCGGCAGGCTGGGCTGCTGCTTTCTGCACTGTTGCGGTGCGGGTGGTGGTTTTTGCCCGGGTCTTGGTTTCGGCCTTGGCGGAAGTCTTGGCCGTTGCCTTGGTGGCGGTCTTGCGTTCAGCCTTCGGAGCGGCGGCCTTGGGTGCTGCTGCTTTGGCGGTGCGTGCAGCCGGTGCGGCCTTCACGGCTTTTGCCGTGCGGGTCTTGCGGGTGGTGGTGGGCTCAGCCGGAGCGGCTACGCTTTCCGTTGCGATCGCTTTTGCGCGGGGCGCGCGTTTTTTGGGAGCGGGTGCCGGCGCGGTTTCGGGGGCTGCGGTTTTTGTCGTGCGGCGCTTGCGGGTTTCACTCATTGTTAATCTTCCTTGAAGGCATGGTTTTGATTATTCAAGAACATGTCATGTGTTTTCTGATAAAGAAAAAACCTTACCCCTTACCCGCGAGGACATGCCGCGACAGATGTTTGGGCTGTTCCCGCTCTACATAACAAAAACCACCGAAAATGCAAAAAATACTGTACAGAAGGCATGAATAAATATCAGCCTGCACTATGGGGCTGCCGTTATCTGTTCACTGACTGTTCTTGTTAGGGCGGAGTGTTGCCCGCAATGGCTTGTGGCTTTATGATCGGGGCTTCCGTTTTCTTCATGTTTTGCCTTCGGGGCTTGAGAGTAATTCCATGAAAATCAATGGCACCCCTTACCGCAGTGTCTGGGTCGATGAAAAAGACGGCTGGAGCATTCATATTTTCGACCAGACCCGTCTGCCGTTCGCGCTGGATATTCTCACGCTCGTCACACCTGATGAGGTGGCCCACGCCATTCGCACCATGCAGGTGCGTGGTGCGCCGCTGATCGGGGCTGTGGCGGCGTACGGGCTGGCGCTGGCGCTGCGGTCGGGCGCGGATGACACGACGCTGGAGCAGATGGCGGCCATGCTGGCGGCCACGCGGCCCACGGCAATAAACCTGCGCTGGGCCATTGAAAGAATGCTGACACGCCTGCGCCCGCTCGCCCCTGCCGAGCGCGTGGCCGCTGCCTATGCTGAGGCCGGGCTGATCTGCGATGAAGACGCCGCCCAGAACGAGGCCATCGGCCGCCATGGTCTGGAACTGCTGCGCGCGCTCGGGGCCGGTGGCCGTCGCGTCAATATTCTCACGCATTGCAATGCCGGGTGGATTGCCACGGTGGACTGGGGTACGGCACTCGCACCGATTTACATGGCGCATGACGAAGGGCTGGATGTGCATGTCTGGGTTGATGAAACCCGCCCGCGCAATCAGGGTGCTGCCCTGACAGCATGGGAACTGGGCAGCCATGGTGTACCGCATACCGTAATCGCGGATAACGCGGGCGGGCATCTGATGCAGCACGGGCAGGTGGATATTGTTATTGTCGGCACCGACCGCGTGACCCGTTCTGGCGATGTGGCCAATAAAATTGGCACATATCTCAAGGCGCTTGCCGCGCGGGATAATGATGTGCCGTTCTGGGTGGCGCTGCCTTCCACCACCATAGACTGGACGGTTGCAGATGGTATCAGGGAAATTCCCATCGAGGAGCGTGCGGCTTCGGAAGTGACGCATGTTGGCGGACGGGACGAGGCGGGTAACATCACCCGCGTGCAGATCACACCCGATGGGAGTGGTGCCGCCAATCCGGCTTTTGATGTCACACCCGCACGGCTGGTAACAGGGCTGATTACGGAAAAGGGCTGCTGCCCCGCAACACAGGCGGGCCTGCTTTCGCTCTTTCCTGAATTCGGCCAGCAGGAGCAGGCTGTTTGAACGATATGCAAACGCAGGGTGAGGCAGTGTCTGAACGTTTTGATACGCCATCCACCCGGTTTTTGAGCGCGCATGGCATTGCTTATGTCATGCATGATTACGAGTATGTTTCCGAACCGGGTAAGGTCGGGCTGCATGCGGCGGCGGGTATCGGCATGGAGCAGGGGCATGTGTTCAAAACCCTGCTGGCCGAGATCGATAAAAAACAGGTCGTCTGCGCGGCTATTCCGGTGCACCACCGCGTGGACCTGAACCGGCTGGCCGCCCTGTTCGGGGGCAAGAAGGCCCGCATGCTGCCGCCAGACCGGGCAGAAGCTCTGACCGGTTTTCAGGTGGGCGGGATCAGCCCTTTTGGTGGGCATGCCACCCTGCCTGTGGTGTTTGATTCCAGCCTGTCCGGGTTGGACAGGCTGTATATCAATGGTGGCGGGCGCGGACTGGTGGTGGAACTCGCCCCCGAGGATGCACTGCGCTGCGTGCAGGGTGTTCTGGCGGAAATCAGCACGCCGCCGGGCTGAGGCGCGCTGGTGTTCAATGGACAGGCCGGGGCGGATGTTCCATGGTGGCAGGGTTACGGGAGGGTGCGCCGCTTCCGCTCCCGCCCTGCGGGGCAGCCGCACCGAGCAAACCGTACCAAGGCCACTGATCTGGTAGGAAAAACGATGTCGCGCGCGCCTTACGCCGTTCTTCTGGCTCCGCTGTGTCTTGCCGCCTGTGCAACCAGCCCTTCGGCTCCGGTCGCACACGGACACTGGCCGGGTGCCGCGTCTTCAAACTATGGTGGCCATGTGCCGGATTTCGCCACCCGGAATTACGAGCCTTTCAACCGGCAGGATGTGGTGGCTATTGCCATGCGCGAGTGGCGGCTGTTCGGCAGCCCGGTCAATGATGACAACCCGCAGGACAGGCCCGAGCCCGAAAGTGCCGCCATCAAGCCCGAGCGCGCGCCGGGGCTGTGGCAGCGCGTGGGGGAATATTGGTGGATCGGCATGGGGCCGGACATGAAAGAGTCCGCATGGACCGGCAAGCATGACGCCAGTGGCGGGCTGTTCCGGTTCGAGCAGGATGGCAGCTACGCTTGGTCGGCTGCGTTTATTTCCTATGTCATGCGTGTGGCGGGGGCGAATGACCGCTTTCCGTATTCGCCCAACCACGCCACTTATATCAATGCGGCTGCGGCCGGGCAGTCACCTGTGCTGCGCGCGCATGATCCGGCGCAATATGCTCCCCGTCCGGGTGATCTGGTATGTGTGGCGCGCGGGGCCAGCCGTTCCACGGTGCGGTTTTCCAGCCTGCCGACAGCCTACGGGTTTCCGGCGCATTGCGGCTATGTGGTGGCCACAGGGCAGAGGGGACAGCCTTTTGGCCAGCAGATCAGCATTGTTGGCGGCAACATAGATGACGCCGTGGCCCTGACCCATGTGCCGGTTGACAGCAACGGTCTGCTGGCCGCGCCATCAGGCAGTTATGACCCGCGCTATCCTTGGTGCGCGGTGCTCGAGGTGGTATATGACGCCGAACAGGAACCGGATGCAGGCCAGTAATCCGGGTTTTGTTGGGTCCGTACGCAAAGACAGTATTTTCAAGGCAGAGCTGATGACCGATTGCGCCGTTTCTCCCTCTCATCCCGGCTGGAAAACCCTTTCCGCCGATATGCCCGCCGCTGTGGGGGGAACGCCGCTGGTGCTCCTGCGCCGCGCGTCAGAGGCCACGGGCTGTGAGATATACGGCAAGGCCGAGTTCATGAATCCGGGCGGGTCGGTCAAGGATCGCGCTGCGCTGGCTATTATAGAGGACGCCGAAAAGCGCGGTATTCTCAAGCCGGGCGGCACACTGGTGGAAGGCACGGCGGGTAATACCGGCATCGGGCTGACGCTGGTGGCCAATGCGCGGGGTTATCGCTGCGTTATTGTCATGCCCGAAACCCAGAGCCGCGAAAAAATCGGCTTCCTGCGTATGATCGGGGCTGACCTGCGGCTGGTTCCGGCCAAGCCGTATCGCGATCCCGGCAATTACGTGCATGTTTCGCGCAGGCTGTCTGAGGAAAATGGCTGGGTGTGGGCTAACCAGTTCGATAATCTGGCCAACCGTGAAGGCCACCGCGCTACCACAGCGCAGGAAATCTGGCAGCAGATGGGGGGGCGGATCGACGCCTTTACCTGTGCGTGCGGCACCGGCGGTACGCTGGCGGGCACGGCGCTGGGCCTGCATGACGCGGCAAAGCGCGATGGGGTCAAAGCTCCGCAGATCGTGCTGGCGGACCCTGAAGGCTCGGGCCTGTATGGTTGGGTCAAAAATGGTGATCTGTCGGTCGAGGGTTCGTCCATTACCGAAGGGATTGGCCAGTCGCGTGTGACGGGTAACCTCGAAGGCGCACCGATTGACGATGCAGAACGTATTCCCGACCCCGAAGCACTGGACGTGATTTACGGCCTGCTGGGTGAGGAAGGGCTTTCAGTCGGGGGGTCTTCGGGCATCAATGTCGCGGCGGCCATTCGTACGGCGCGCAGGCTTGGGCCGGGGCACCGGATTGTGACCATTCTGGCCGATGGCGGGGCACGGTATGAATCCAAGCTGTTCAACCCGGCTTTCCTGCAGGAGAAAAACCTGCCGGTCGCACCCTGGCTGATGGCGGGGACCGAAGGCTGAATAGGGCCTGCTGAGCGATAGCGGATAGAAAAAGGGGCCTTTGGCCCCTTTTTTGTTACCCTTGCCGCAAGGTGCCTGCGCTTAGGGCAGAATGCGCTTGAGGATGTGATAGGCCCGCCTGAAATAGGCCAGACCGTCCGCTTCATCGTTCGAGCGCAGGGCCTGCACCGTGCCAAACAGCACGCTATGGGTGCCGACTTCGACAATCTGGCTGATAATGCAGTCAAAGCTGGCTACGGCTTCCTGCAGGGCGGGGGCACCGGTGGCAAGCGTATCCCAGTGGCCGAGGGCAAAGCGCTCTGCCATGCTGTTGGCGCTGGCGAAATGGCCTGAAAGCTCTTCCTGCGCGGAGGACAGCACGTTCACGCACAAAGGCGCTCCAATATGGAAAGACTCGCGCGCACGGCTGGTCCGGTTCAGGCATACCAGCAGGGTGGGCGGAGTGTCCGTTACGGAACAGACCGCCGAGGCGGTAAAGCCCACGGGGTTTTCCAGAGTTCCGGTGGTGACCACGTTCACAGCTGCGCCAAGTCTGGCCATGGCATCACGATAGGCGCTGGTCTGTGGAGCCGACATCTGCTCTCCTTGTTATATCAGGGTATGTGCCCGTTACCGGTGCTGTTTTGTGCATGAAACAAGGAGGAAAGCAATGACGGAAGCTGTTCTTTCGGAGGTGGAGGGCCTTGCGGTCTCGCGGGTCGGCCATATGGGGCGGTTGGTGCTGGACCGGCCAAAGAAGCTCAATGCGCTGGATGCAGGGCTGGCACAGGGTATCAGTCAGGCACTTGATGCATGGCGGGATGATGACAGCGTGCAGGTGGTGCTGATTGAAAGCAGCAGCCCGCGGGCTTTTTGCGCAGGTGGCGATTTGCGGGCTATCCGCGAGGCCCTGCTGGCTCAGGGCGTAGGGCGGGCTTTCGCGCTGATGGACCAAGCTTATGACACCATGCGCCAGCTTGCTGCCTACCCCAAGCCTGTCGTGTCGTTTCTCGATGGCATCACCATGGGGGGTGGTGTGGGGCTTGGCTGTCATGTGCCGTGGCGCGTGGTGACAGAGCGCTCCGTGCTGGCCATGCCCGAAACCGGGATAGGGCTCGTGCCTGATGCTGGTGGCTCGTGGCTGCTTTCACGCACGCAGGGCCTTGCCGGGCTACGGCTGGCCCTGACAGGAGGGCGTATGGATGGGGCGCAGGCCGTAGCCATGGGGCTGGCGGATATTCATACCCATTCAGAGGCACTGGACAGTTTGCGGGCCGCACTGGCTCACACCCTGCCAGAGCAGGTTTTTGCGTCCGTTCAGTCTGATGCGCCAGCCAAAGCGGCTGTGGCGCTTCCGCCTGAACTGGAGCAGTGCTACGCGGCCGCCACGGTTGCGGAGGTTATGGAGCGGCTACAGGCATGCGACCTGCCACAGGCCCAGCAGGATCTGGAAGACATGCGCCGTGCCAGCCCCTTTTCTCTTGAGGCCGCATGGCATGGCTGGCACCGCGCCCGACAGGTGGACACGCTGGATGCCGCGTTTGATGTGGAGCGTAGCCTTGTGCGGCTGGTGCTTGAACGCCCTGATATTGCAGAGGGTATTCGTGCCCGGCTGGTAGACCGTGATAATGCGCCGGTGTGGCAGCCTGCCCGTCTGGCGGATATTCCAGCCCCGGTATTGCAGGCGTTGCACGTATTGTAAGGCAGAAAGGGAAAATAGGTCGAAAAAGCGCAATTGCGGTGTTTTTCGGCCTCCCCCGGCGGGAAGAACCAGCCGGGGGAGCACAAGCCACGGGAGAGTTCGGGAGGGCCGTGGCTTGATGGGGACGACCGTGTTGGGCCGGTTCAGGCAGCCGCAGTCGTATAGACCACAGGGGCCGGGGCAGGGCGGCCAACCGGCAGCACATCATGGCCGAACTGGGCTTCCAGCACTTCGGCGGCGGCCAGATACACGGCAGAGAAGCCACAGAAGAGGCCTTCATACCCGGCAACAATGCTCAGGCCGGGAATTTCAAGCAGTTCCGCAAGGCCCAGCATGGCGAACAGAACGACAAGCGAGCCAAAAATGACCTGATGCGCGCGGGTGGCCCGCAGCGTGCCCACAAACATGAACAGCGTGAACAGGCCCCAGAGCAGCAGGTAGCTGCCGACCATGGCCGGGGTGCTGGCCGGTACGATGCCGGTATGCGGCAGGGCAATGAGGGCTACGAGCGAAATCCAGAACGCACCGTAAGAGACGAAAGCCGTCAGCCCGAAAGTGTTGCCCGAGGGGTATTCAAGCAGGCCGGCCAGAATCTGGGCAGCTCCGCCCACCACCAGACCCATGGCCAGAATGGCCGATCCCATGGGCAGCAGGCCCGAATTGTGGAGGTTGAGCAGGATGGTCGTCAGGCCGAACCCGACAAGCCCAAGCGGGGCAGGGTTGGCTTTTTTGGGAGCAGAGTCACCTGAATGCGCCATGATATGTCTTCTTATTGATAATTGTTTCTATGACATATCTATAAAAGCGCTACGGCGTTCCAGTTCTTTAAAAACGGCTTTAAGCTGATAAAATTAAATTCATTGAGTACACTCTGTTGTTGAGGAACTTTCCTGAATTTGTATAGCCCCATGTAAAATTTCATGGAAAAACCACATCGTTTCGAAATCGTATTTTTATCGGGGCATGACGGTCACCGCAATGACAGGTGCTCCGGACTGAGCAGAAGAGGGTTCCGCCACAGCATGGATAGGGCCATGGTGATGAAAGAACCCCGGCACAGCCAGAATGATGCTGGCCGCCTGTTCCAGACAGGACACAACGCGATCACGGTTGATGACCAGTCCTTTTTCTTCCGTGGTTATGGTTTCGATCTGGTGGGCGGCATGGCGTAGCGCCTGCGCTGTGGCGGCGGGGTTTTTGTGCAGGTTGGAAAACGCCAGCATGGCAGTTTCCAGCGCTGCGCGCGCCTGAGGGTCCAGCCCGGCATGAGTCACGTTCCAGCGTAGCCGCACGATAAGCCGCCCGAGCGAGAGCACGGTAAAGGCTGCATCCGTGTAGCCTTGGCGGTCCAGCCCCGAGGGCACAAAGGAAAGCCGCATCATCAGCCGGGAGATTTTCTGAAGCTGCATGCCCTCCCATGCAACCCATTGCATGCCCCCGCGTGTGGGGGCATTCGCCAAATGCTGCACCGCGCGAACAAGGGATGAGACGAGGCGCGCAGCATCCAGCCGGTGGTCGGCTGGCAGAATAACGCGGAACACCACTGCCAGCAGAGCACAGGCGGCAAACATGGTCATCCAGTTATTGGTCAACTCCATATCGTCATATACAATCGGGTTGTTGACGGAGAGCATCATTGTAAAAAACACGGCGTAACCAAAGGCGGCCAGACTGTAACGCGGGTGGAACTGAAACCACACGCCGGGCAGCAGGAACAGGCACAGCGTTAGCCATAGCAGCGGGTATCCGTCTATGCGGGGCAGGGCTAGCATGTGGCACAGAAAACCCATAGGCACAGCCAGCGCCGTGCCAGCGGCCATCATCGGGCTGGCTTTGGCGGCGGAAGGGGCAGTGGACAGCAGGCTGGAGGCCGCAACCACATAGACAATCAGCAGCGGGCCGGTGCTCCAGTGGAAAACATACCATAAAAGCCCGGCCAGCATGGCAATAAGTGTGCCGCGCGCACCGTTGCGCAGGGCGGTAGGCCAGTCGAGAAAGGGCTGGATATCGGCCCCGGATTTGACCGGAGCGCGGCTTGTCAGGTTGTGCAGCGCCAGATCCATCTGCACCAGCGTGTCGCGCGTGTTGTCGAGTGCCGCCAGTACGGCGGGGGGCTGCGGTTCATGGGCCAGTCGTTCGAGTGCCTGTAGCGCTTCGCGCAGGCAGGCTGTCAGGGGGCTTGGGTCTTCCAGCCATGCGGGGTTTTCGGTCAGTTCCAGCAGGCGGGCCAGCGTGTCGGCCATCTGGGCATGAATGGCGTGGGTTTCCTGCCCGGCTTCTTCAAGGCTCAGCCAGTAGGGGTGGTAGCTGACGATCAGCCCGGTCAGGCGGCTGAGGGCAAGGCGCAGGTTGCGTACGCGCGCGAGCATGTCCGGGTCGTCTGTTGCGGCATATTCAACCGCGGGGGCCAGACCGGCCATATGGGCCAGCAGTTTGCTGCGGCTGTCATAAACAGGCTGGGGCAGGGCGCGAAAGCTGGTGAGGCTGGCTGTGCGCTCGGCGTTTTCAAGCTGTTCCAGCGCATCGGCTGGCACAGTGGCCGTGCGGCTGCTTTCAGCGGAGTGGAACAGCCAGGCATGCCGCACCGTATCGCGGAAAGCCCCGCCCAGCCCGGTCATGACATTGCCCGGCTTGCGCGGAGAGGTAATCATGAACACGCAGGCCGTAACCACAACCCCGACCGTAACAGCGGAAAGTCTGCTCATGGCGGACAGGAAAATGCCTTCGGGCTCCGCAAAGGCGGGAGAGGCGATGATGACGATGGTATAGCCCGTCAGCACGGCAGCGTAGGCGCGGAAATAGCGCAGAAAGGTCGCTACCGCGCAGGCAATGCCGACAAACACCGCCAGCGCCATGAAATAGAGCACGGGCGACTGGATAAAGGCTGCCATGATGCCAACGCTGATGGTCGCGCCAATCAGCGTGCCGATGATACGCCACAGGCTTTTTGAAACCATGGCCCCCACGGTGGGGTTGGCCACGATCATGACCGTGGTGGCCGCACTGATGGGGGACTGGAGCTGGAACAGGAAAGCCAGAAACACCGCAATGCCAATGGACAGGAAAACCCGCCCCGCATAGGCGCTGGTTGCGAGAAAGCCTTTCCAGCGGGCTTCATCGCCAAAAGGGGTCAGGCTCAGCAGGCGTAACAGCCCCGCCGACAGGCTGTGCCAGCCGGCCAGTGCGGGGAGTGCGTGCTGCGTGGCCTGCGGATCAGGGCGCATGGGTGTGCTCCTGTCCGGGGCCTGCGTGTGGGGTGGCATCAGACAGTGGGTTTTGCAGCGCTTCGGTTGCCGGGTCCGGGCTGGCCAGCAGGGTTGTCAGGCCTGTAATCAGGGTGGCGATGGTCTCGGGGGGCAGGGCGGCGCGGTTTTCGTGTTCCAACCCGGTCGCGATCTGGTGGAACAGGGCGCATTGCGCCTGCCCGGCCTGTGTCAGCATAAGGCGTTTGGCTCGTCGGTCCTGCCTGTCTGGCTGGCGCGAGACTAGCCCCTGTTTTTCAAGCATATCCAGCACCCGTACCAGAGCCGAGCAGTCTACGTTCATGGCGCAGGCTAGATCGCTCTGGGTTGCGCCATCGGGCAGCATGGTCAGGTAGGCCAGCGGGCGCATTAGCGCCATGGTCATGCCGTGCGGGCGCAGGGCGCGGTCCAGCCGGGTGCGCCATAACGTGGCCAGCCGCATGATGCGCAGGGTCAGTTCCATGTCTGGAAAACGGGTTTCGTCCAGCGTGATGCTGGCGCGCGCTTCAGTCATGTCGGCCCCTGAGTGTTAGTATGGATATATTTGATATGAAAAATATTTAGTTATAATATATAGCCAGCCTCCACTTTTGGTCAATCACCCCTCCCTTCACACGCAGGCGACGGGCCGTGTGGGCCATATGGCGGCCAGCTATGCCGATATGATCAGGACGTTTTGAGTGCCCATCGCCCGCAAGACGTGCTTTGTTCGACTCCGGTGCTGAGGAAGGATGAAACATGCAGTCTTTTTCCCTGTTGCTGGTCAGGCATGCCCGTGTGCAGGTGCCGCAGGGTGTCTGCTACGGTCGTACGGATGTGGTGCTGCATCCCGGCTGGGAGAAAATAGTTTCCGGCCTGTCAGTGCTGGCGCGTGGTGTAGGCGGACGGGTGGTGCATACCTCGCCCGCGCAGCGCTGCCTGCATATGGCCCAGCGGCTTGCCTCGGCCACGGGGATGGAACTGCGGGTCGATGAGCGGCTGGCCGAGCTTGATTTCGGGCAGTGGGAAGGCAAGAGCTGGCAGGAGATCGGCCGGGCCGCACTGGACGACTGGGCAGCCAGCCCGGAGCATTTTACGCCCCCCGGTGGTGAGAGCGGGCAGGCCCTGCGCCAGCGGGTGCGGGCGTTCTGGCGGGATCTGCGCGAGGCGGGCAAGGCGGCCTGTGTTGTCTCCCACGGTGGCCCCTTGAGGGTGCTGAGCGCACTGGCTGAAGGGCATGGGCCTGACCTGCTGCGCCCCTCCATGCCGCAGGGTTCGGCGCGGCTGTGGCAGGTGACGCAGACTGTGCAGGCAGAGGCGCAGTCAGTCGCAGCGCATTCCTGACTGCTCCTGTGTGAACGCGGCTCTTTCGAGCTTACATTGTGGAGCCTGACGGAAGGGGCTGCGTCAGGGCTGTGGGTGGCCTAGCGGTTGATCCAGCGGCGGCGCGCGGGGTTGCGGCGCTCCCAGCCCCGACGTTCCAGCTCGGGGGTTGCGGCGGGTTCGCGCGCATAGCCAACGCAGAGATAGGCTACGAACTGCCAGTTGGGGTCTATGCTGAGGGTTGCGGTCACTTCTGCGGGGTTCAGAATGGAAACCCAGCCTACCCCCACACCATGGGCCGTAGCCGTCAGCCAGAAAGTATGCACAGCCATAACGGCTGACCATGTGGTGGTTTCGGGCATGGTGGCGCGGCCCAGCCCACGGCCCTGAGCCGGTGCGCGGTCACAGAAGACAGCGATATGGTGCGGCGCGTCGTCCAGCCCCGAGAGCTTGAGCGTTGCGTAGCGATGGGCGTCCTCTCCGCTGCGGCCTTCGAGTTCGCGGCTGTTGCAGCGAATGAAGTTTTGCCGGATAGCCGCGCGGCGCTCGGGGGTGTTTATGCGCACGAACCGCCATGGTTCGCTCAGCCCGACAGAGGGTGCCAGACAGGTGGCGTGGAGTAGAGTTTCAAGCAGGCCATCAGGAAGGGGCTGCGTGAGAAAGTGCCGGACATCGCGCCGCCATGTCAGGAGAGTTTCCCAATCACGCTGCGCCGCGGCGGAAAAGACAGGTGCGGTCATGCCTTATCATGCGGGGTAGCGGGATTTCCCGCAAGCGGGGCTGTATGCACGAGGGGGGCTGGCCATACGGCGCAGGGTCAGAAAAACCCGGGTATCTGTGCCAGTGTGGCAAGGGTGACCAGCACCAGTGTTTCGGTCAGTACGGCGCACGCACCCAGTACATCACCCGTATAGCCGCCCAGCATCCGCAGGGCTGCTCTGGCTGTCAGCACGGCAGTCAGGGCGGCAACAAGTAGTGCGCCCAGCATGGAGGCCAGACTGGCGGCAGGTATGGGGTGTATGATGCAGCCCAGTAAGGCGGCCCCCAGCACGCAAAGCAAAGCGCCAAGCAGGGCAAGCAGAAAGGGGCGGCGGGGCAGGGGGTAGAGCATGCGGGCCAGCCCATCTGGCCGGGCGGGGGGTAGAATGGCCGGAGGGATAAGCAGGGCCGCACGCGCCAGACAGGCCGCCATGATACAGGCGGGTAGGATGGCGGGCAGGGGAAGGCTGGCAAGGCTTGCCGCGCGCAGCCCGAAGGACAGACACAACGCCATGACGCCATAGCTGCCAACGCGGCTGTCACGCATGATGTCCAGCCTGCGCGCGGGTGTGGAGCCGCCGCAGCCATCAGCCATATCGGCTAGCCCATCTTCATGCAGGCCGCCGCCCAGTATGGTCTGTGCTGACAGGGCCAGACAGGCCGCGACAAGCGGAGGCATATGCGCCAGTTGTGCCAGTAGCAGAATAACCCCGGCAAACAGGCCGATACCGCCGCCAATAAGTGGCCAGCACCAGAGCGAACGCGCCATGGGCCATACGGCGCTGGTGTTGCGGTATGGCGCAGGCAGCAGCCGGGTAATGGGCAGGCGGGTCAGCAGGCCCAGACCGCAGGCAAGGTGCAGGCGCACCGTGTCCAGCGTGGCCCGGAGGGAGGGGTTAGTGCTCAAGCGTATCAGAGCGGGAGACGGCGGCCTCGGCAAAGGTGGCCATGCCGGTGTGGCAGGCTAATGCTCCGCGCAGAATGGCGACGGCAAGGGCAGCCCCCGAGCCTTCTCCCAGCCGCAGGCCAAGGCCTAGCAGGGGTTCCATGTTCAGATGGCTGGCCAGCCGGTGTGTCTGGCCAGTGAGGGTGGCACAGTGCGAAAGACAGGTATGGGCCAGTCCTTCAGGGTGCATTTGTGCCAGTGGCGCAACCGCTGCCAGACATACAAAGCCATCCAGCAGCACGGGTATGCCCATATGGCGCGCGGCCAGCGTGGCCCCCAGCATGGCCGCCAGTTCAAACCCGCCCACACGGCGGGCTATTTCCAGCGGGCTGGACAACTGTGGCGCATGGTAGCGCAGGGCCTCCTGCACCACGGCGGCTTTCTGGGCCGTGCCGTATTTATCCAGCCCCGTGCCTGCCCCTGCCCAGTCCGTGCCGGTACCGCCCGCCACGGCCGCGGCCATGGTAGAAGCGGCGGTGGTGTTGCCAATACCCATTTCGCCCAGGCAGAGCAGGTCACAATCTGCTGGTACGGCGTTGTAGCCTGTGGCCACGGCCTGCACGAAGGCATGCTCGCTCATGGCGGGTTGGGTGGTAAAATCCGCAGTAGCGCGCAGGCCGTTGACGCACACGACTTCCAGTGCCGCATCCACTGTGCGGGCAAGCTGGTTAATGGCTGCACCCCCACGCTCGAAATTGCTGACCATCTGGGCTGTGACTTCCTGCGGCCATGGCGAAACGCCCTGTGCGGTTACGCCATGATTTCCCGCAAAGATAATCACCTGCACCCGCTCAAGCCGGGGCGTGACCCGGCCCTGCCACCCCCCGAGCCAGCGTGTCAGCTCCTCAAGGCGGCCAAGGCTGCCGGGGGGCTTTGTCAGTTGCGCTTCGCGCAGGGCAATGACTTCCTGCGCTGTGGAGTCGGGTTCGGGCAGGGTGGCGCACAGGCGGGCAAGGTCCTGAAAGGATTCGGGAGCCGGTGGGCGGGCGGGCATGGAGTTCTGTCTTGACGGCGCCGGGGCGCTGGACAACGGATGGGGGGCTGGCAGCGGCGCGGACGGCATGGCGGAATGTCCTGTGCGGTGGCAAAAACGGCAAGGCGGCGTGCACCCGGAGTGGTGCGGTCGCCCGGAAACTGGGCGGGGAGAGCATCCCCTGAAAAGGCGGATTATCGCATGAGTGGCGTTGTGCTCAACCTTTCCGATACAGGGCTGGCCGGAACCTTGCTGGTTCTGGGTGGTGCACGCTCGGGCAAAAGCCGTCTGGCAGAGGCCTGCCTGACAGCCCTGCCCGGCCCCCGGCTTTATGTCGCCACAGGCCGGGCATGGGATGAAGAAATGGGGGCCCGCATAGCCCAGCACAAGAGCGCGCGCGCTCATGCGGGCTGGCAGACAGTGGAGGAACCGCTGGATGTGCCGGGCGTTCTGGAACAGCATGCGCATATGCCTGTCCTGCTGGACTGCCTGACCCTGTGGCTGACCAATCTTTTGCTTGAAGAGCAGGATGTGGAGGCATACAGCGCGCGCCTGCTCCAGAGCCTGTCTACCCGTCTGGCCCCTACGGTGCTGGTGGGAAACGAGGTGGGGCTGGGTATCGTGCCTGATAATGCGCTGGCCCGCCGTTTCCGCGATGAGGCGGGAACCCTGCACCAGAAACTGGCAGCGCAGGTCGGTCGGGTCATGTTTGTGGCGGCGGGGCTGCCCATGGTGCTCAAAGACCACAAACCAGCCTGACGCCGCGCCGCTCCGGCGTGTGGTGTGGGGGTTTGAGGCAGGGCCAGCCTGCTGTTACAATGAAGGACAAAAGGCGGGCTTGTTCCCGCCCTATCTGCTTGAGAGGGCTTTATGGCTGAAACACTGGTAAACACACAGCTTCTGATTGGCGGAAAATGGCGTGACGCGACGGGCGGCCGCACGATTGACGTGCTCGACCCCGCAACGGCGGAAGTCATTGGCCATGTCGCCCATGCGGACAAGTCTGATCTGGAGCAGGCTGCCCTTGGTGCCGCTGCCGGGTTTGAGGTGTGGCGCAGCATGAGCGCGTGGGAGCGTTTCGGGGTCATGCGCAAGGCCGCGTCCCTTCTGCGCGAGCGTGCGCAGGATATCGGGCGCATTATGACCCGCGAGCAGGGCAAGCCCGTAGCGCAGGCCGTGATCGAGATTATGGTCGCAGCCGATGTGATCGAATATTTTGGCGAGGAAGGCCGCCGTCTGAATGACGAGCTGGTGCCCGCACGCGTGCGCGATGTTGAGCAGCGCGTCCTGCGTCGTCCCGTGGGTGTGGTGGCGGCGTTTACGCCGTGGAACTTCCCCATCAACCAGATTGCCCGCAAGCTGGGTGCGGCCCTTGGGGCCGGGTGTGCGGTTATTGTAAAAGCACCGGAAGATACACCGGCTTCTCCCGCTGAGCTGATCCGCTGCTTTTGCGATGCGGGCATCCCCGAAGGGGTTGTGTCGCTCGTTTATGGCGACCCGGCCGAGATTTCGGAATATCTGATCGCCCATCCGGTGGTGCGCAAGATTTCCTTCACGGGATCTACGCCGGTTGGCAAGCATCTGGCCTCTCTGGCCGGTGCGCAAATGAAGCCTGTCACTATGGAACTGGGCGGGCATGGTCCCGTCATCATCTGCCCCGATGCGGATCTGGATGCGGCGGCCGAACGGCTGGCCGGTGCTAAGTTCCGCAATGCGGGTCAGGTGTGTATTGCTCCCACCCGCTTCCTGCTGCACCGCGATATTGCACCGGCCTTTTTGGAAAAGTTCAAGGCGCAGGTCAGCGCACTCAAGATCGGCAGCGGTTTGCAGGATGGCGTGACCATGGGGCCGCTGGTTAGCGAGCGGCGCGTGAAAGCCCTGACCGAACTGGTGGAAGATGCCCGCCAGAAAGGTGCTGAGCTGTGGCAGCCCGATACGCCCCTGCCCAATACGGGCTTTTTCTTCCCGCCCACGCTCGTGTGCAAGCCCACGCTGGCTATGCGTCTGATGAACGAGGAGCCGTTCGGCCCCATCGTTATTGTGGATGAATATACCGAACTGGCTGACGCGGTGCGTGAAGCCAACCGCCTGCCTTACGGTCTGGCGGCCTATGTCTATACCCGCAATGAGCGGACTGAACGCCTGCTGGGCGAAGCGCTGGAAGCGGGTATGGTGGCGGTGAACCATCATGGTATCGGCGCGCCGGAAACACCCTTTGGCGGTGTGAAGGATTCCGGTTACGGCACGGAAGGTGGGCCGGATGCGCTCAAGGCGCACACCATCATTAAACTGGTGAGCAGCCAGCACGTCCCTGCGGCGTTCTGAGCCTGTGTTATCCCCCTTCGCCCGGTCGGGCGGAGGGGGTACCCTGCCGGTAAAACCGCCTAGCGGGCCGGAAGGGGCGTATCGTGGGGAATACGATACAGGGCCTGAGCGCCCTCGCGCCAGACCTCGGTCATGCCATCCAGCCCGTGTGGGTTAAAGGCAGGCGGCGTAATCAGCCAGACAAAATCGAACCGTTCGCGCGGCAGTTCAGCCAGCGACCTGTCCAGCGACCATGCCGGGCCACAGGGTTGGGCCATCACGATCTGTGATGGGTCCTGACCGTAATGGAAACCGGGGTCGGTGCTGGCGAAATAGATAGGCTGCACAACCTGTGTGCGCCCGATATTCCATTGATCATTCACGAACGCATCGCGGCGGAGCAGGGCCAGAGAGGGTAGGTGATCCAGCCTGTGAGGATTCCAGCCCGTGCGGCAGCCTCGGCCCACAAAGGCCGCAACGCGCTGGCCTTGCGGAATATGGGCAACGGCATGCAGCGCTTGGTTATAGACTGTGGCCGACAGCGCGAAGCTGGCCGTTGTGCCAAGACAGCGCAGGGCGAAAAAACCAACGGCCAGAACAGGTATAAAGCGCAGGCGTGAGGCAGCGCTACCGCTGACAGCCACGGGGCGGGGACGAAAGGACAGAAAACCCAGTGCGATAATATACGGTGTCATGCGCATATCCGCGTAGGAGCCGCCACCAAAAGCCGAGGGTACAACGCAGTATAGTGCCAGCATGGCAATGGCGGGGTAGCCGAGCCGCGGGTCTGGGCGCATGAGGCGTGAGCGGAGCAGAAAAATTAGCATGCCAACAAGGAAAACGGCGCTGGCGATGTCAAAAAACATCCAGCGGTCGCAGACGAGCTTGGCAATCCAGACCAGCTTGTCAGACCAGTTGTAGTTCCAGTGTTCGCTACCACCATCGCCGCGCCAGAACGCCATGATGACGAACGGTGGGGTAAGGGGTAAAAGCCTAAGTAGCATGCGCGTCAGCGAGGGCCAGCGCCAGTCGCTCAGGCGGGCACATTCGGCACAGGTGGCGCACAGTCCGAGTACCAGCCATCCATAAACATGACAGAGCCAGAGCAGGGGTGACAGAATAACAAAAAGCACCGCGCGTAAGGCTGTGCGGTTGCTCTGGCCAAGGCGTAGCCAGAGGGCAAAAGCATTGAGCATCAGCGCCATGGACAGGCTGTAATTAACAAAGCCAAACAGGAAAGGCGTGTTGAAAACCAGCGGCATGGCAAACAGGGTTGCCGGGGGTACGGTGCCATGCACCGTGCGCGCCAGATTGAAAAAACCCAGCAGGGTCAGGATCGGCACCAGCATGATGAGAATGCGTGTTGCTGGTTCAAGACCCAGCAACTGGCCCAGCGGCAGAAGAATGAGGTCAGCCCCCAGATTACCGTTCAGGTGCCAGTGCAGGGCATAATACTGCTGGAGCGCGGGGGAGAGCGCATGATCTGCTTCCACCCGGTATTGTCCCATATGGCCGGGTAAATCCGTCAGCGGTGGAATGGCAGGGTAGAGAAAGGGCAGCATGATCAGGATAAAAAATCCGATCAGGGCCGTGCGGCGCATCCACCATGGCTGAGGGGCCTGAAAGGCGTGCGCGGGAGCATCATGGGCTGGGGCAGGCATAAGGCGGTCCGTAGTAATGAAGACGCGCCTATACCATAAAATCCCCCTCGTGCCTTCCGGGGGCAGCATGGCTGCCTGTCCCGGAAGGCTGGGGCCGGTTGATCAGGCCTGTGTGCGTTCAGCCCAGTGATGCGGAGTATCAAGTAGCACGCGGGGGTTGGGCTGGGCGTTGACGATCTGCTCGCTCTCGCGTCCGTCCGTGCTGACGGGGGTATCGCCCACGAGAGTGACGCGCTGGAGCAGGCGCGGGAAATCGCCAAAATCGGCCACGGCGCGGTGCAGCGCTGCCCTGTTGTCCCACATGGCGACATCGCCTGCCTGCCAGTGCCATGTCAGCGTGTTTTCTGGCCGGGTGGCGTGGGAGAGGAACAGTTCCAGCAGGGCATTAGAATCGGGCAGGTTGAAGTCCACCAGACGCTTGATGAAATTGCCCAGAATCAGGCTTTTCTCACCCGTTTCGGGGTGAATGCGCACCAGCGGGTGCCGCGCTTCGAAAACACGTGCCGCGAACACATTGGCCGACCACTGAACAAACTCCCAGTCCCGTTCGGCAACCAGATCGGTGTGGTCGTAACCATCGTTGGTGTGGATGGCCCACAGCTTGTCCGCCAGTTCCTGCAAGGGTTTGGGCAGGCCCTCATAAGCTGTGACGGTATTGGCCCATAGCGTTGCGCCGCCATATGGGGCAGGCTGGATGCAGCGCAGGATGGAGGCCTTGGGGTAGGACGACATGAAGGTCATGTCGGCATGCCATGTATTGGCGGCCCGGCCTTTACGCGCCTTGAGCTCGAAAATGTGGTTGGTGCCTTTGGCGCTGGCAACGGTCGGGTGCGAAACCAGCGTGCCAAAGCGCGTGCCAAGCTGTTCCTGCTGGCTGCTGTCGAGTGTCTGACGGCGGAAGAAGATGACCTTGTGCTCGAGCATTGCCTTGTAAATGAAGTCGATATCCTGCTCCGGCAGGTCGGGGGAGAGGGTAATGCCGTGGATTTCGGCACCGATATTGCCCCCCAGTTTGGTCAGGGTGGGGTGAGCGGGCGCTGCGAGCGGGCTGAGAGACATCTGAGCAAATCCCATAATAACGAATAAAAAGCGTTAATTTCGCTCATGAGGGAAGGCCACAAAGACTCTCAATAAAACCATTATAAAACAGTAAGTTAAAGAGTTTTTTGTGACACCCGCAGGGCGGTTAAGGAGGTCTGGTTCCGCATGGCATAAAACCGCCCGGAGCGAATCACCCCTCTAAGGTGTGAATATAATGGGAAATGAAAAAATAACAACATTGACTTTTAGTTATTTTATGACCGATAAAACGATTCGTTATCGGACTTATGTAAAACACTTTTTTTTCGGTGAATTAGCGATGTCAGTCATGTCAGCAGGTATGCGACGAATTGTTTGGACCATGTCAGCGACATCGCTTGGTTGTGGTTTGGGTGGTGGGCTTGATACGGGTCTGGCCCATGCGGCGGGGGCGTCACAGCCTGCTGCCAGCGCGGAAGAGGTAACGGTTAGCGTGCGGCGGCGTAGTGAGCCGCTGCAGAAAGTGCCTGTGGCTACAACGGTTTATACCGCCAGTCAGGCGCGGCGTGATAACGTGCATGACCTGCAGGGTATTTTCGAATTTATTCCCTCGGCCAATTTCCGCGCCAATTCATCCTCCAAGGATCGTGCGGTGTTTATCCGTGGTATTGGCACTATTTCCACATCGCCGGGGGTGGAGCCGTCGGTTTCGACTGTGATCGATGGTGTGGTGATGGCCCGCCCCGGCATGGCCACAACCGATATTGTGGGGTTGAGTCAGGTAGAGGTCATGCGCGGCCCGCAGGGCACGCTGTTTGGCAAAAACGCCTCGGCTGGCGCGGTGAACATCAGCACCAATAAACCCACGGCGGATTTCCATGCCTATATGGAGGGCGGCTATTTCTCGGGTAACGAATACCGCCTGACAGGGGGGGTATCTGGCACGCTTTTACCGTCCAAACTGGTGGCCAACGCCGATTTTCTGGTTGGCGGGTTTGACGGCAATGTTACAAACATCGCCAACAATACCATGGTGAACGGATACGAACATCGTGGCGTGCGTTCGAAATTCCTCTGGACGCCGGATGATGAAACAAAGGTAACCCTCGCTCTGGACTACATGTACCAGAACGATCTTGTGCCAACAGGCGTATATTCCTCTACCTCGCAGGTGGCGTTCCCCACCAATATATCGACACCTAATCCGTCTTTGGCAGCAACCCTGAATGCTCAGGGCATTAGCCCTTCACGGAACAACACGCAGGTGAGCAATAATATCCAGAGCCGCTCGGTGGATCATACCGGCGGGGCGGCGGTTACGGTCGATCGTGATCTGGGGGCGGGTTACAAGCTAACCTCCATCTCCGCGTACCGGCGGTGGCAGAACACTCAGGATCAGGATTATGACGGTCTTGGTTCCACCCCTGCAGGGGTGACCGATGTGCGCGATCATGGGCAGCTTAATTTCTGGCAGGCATCGGAAGAACTGCGCATTGCCTCACCGCGTGGGCATTTTTTCGATTACGTGGGCGGGTTCTATTACCTGCATGACGTGGATTCGGAAGTCTATAGCCGTAACGTGGTGACTGGCAGTGCCGCCAGCCCCAATCCGGGGCGGGGTGTTTCCAATTATGGTATTGCCAACAACAACTATGCTATTTTTGCTGAAGGTGACCTGAACTTCACAAAGCGTTTCCGTGCCATTCTCGGCTTGCGCCTGCTGCGTGATGACCTGTCTTACAACATGGCGCGTAATTCGACGGCTACGGCGTCCAACCCGGTTCTGGGTGTTCGCCCGTCTTATGCCTCGACCGGTTCCACCTCGCAGAACGGCTATGTGGATCGTATCGGGCTGCAATACGATATTACGCCTGACATGCACGCCTATTTTACCTATTCGCATGGGTATAAGGGGCCTGCGTATAATACGTTCTTCAACATGCAGTCCACCGATTCACAGGTGCTCAAGCCCGAGCAGAACAACAGCTATGAAATCGGTCTTAAATCGCAGTTCTGGCACCGTCGTGTGACGGCAAACCTTGCGGCGTTCATTGAAGATTTTTCTAATTTCCAGGCAAATTTTCTGGATAACGTCAACGGTGGCGCCGTTTACCGTATGATCAATGCCGGGTCTGTTTCCTCCAAGGGTGTGGAAGCGGATGTTTCGGCTCATGTGCTGCATGATCTGACACTGGGTGGGAATTTCACCTATAATTACGCTGTGGTGGATCAGTTCAACTGCCCTGCTGGCGCGCCGGCTTCGTGCAATGTCAACGGCCAGCAGCTACCTTTCGCGCCGCGTTGGAAGTTCGTGCTCAATGCGGATTACACCCATGCGCTGAGCGATCGTTATTCGTTCTCGGTCGATAGTGATTACACATGGCAGAGCCGCACGCAGTTTGCCCTGACGGAAACGCCCGACACGGTACAGAAGGCTTATGGTATCTGGAACATGAGCACGACTTTGCGTGATACCAAGCTCAAGCTGCAACTGTCGCTGGTGATGCGTAACGCTATCAACACCCATTATGCGTCCTATATCAGCTACGGCGCAGTGGGCGGCACGATGGACTCCATCCCGCGTGATTACGGGCGGTATGGTGGCTTTATCCTGCGCAAGGATTTCTGAGCCATGTCGCGCGCGCCACGAAAGGAAAGGGTTTTTCCCTGGGCGGCTATGCTGCTGCTGTGTCTGATTATCGTGGTCTCCACCGCGGACCGGCAGATCATTGCCCTGATCAAGCCTGTTCTGGATCAGACCTTTGGCTGGAGTGCGCGTGATTACGCCCGGATTTCTTTCTGGACGCAGGTTGCCTCGGCCTGCAGCCTGCTTGCATCGGGCTGGCTGGTGGACAGGCTGGGGTCGCGCCGGGTGCTGGGCGTAGCACTGGCAGGCTGGAGCCTGATGACCGTTCTGCACGCGGTGGTGACAACGGTCAGGGAGTTCATACTGGTGCGTGCCACGCTGGGCGCACTGGAAGGGGCTGGCATGCCCAGCCTGATGAAACTGATCGCGACGGGTGTGCCGCGTGCAGAGCGTGCCCGTGTCATAGGTATGGTTAATGCCGTGCCGAATATTGCGGCTGTCATTACGCCGGTTCTGGTTGGGTTGTTGCTGCCATGGGTCGGCTGGAAAGCCATGGTGGTGGGGCTGGGCCTGACGGGTGTGGTGCTGGCCGGGCTATGGTTGCGTGACCGGTCGGGGCCGTGGAGCGCTCAGTCTTCAGGCGTGAAACATGAACCAGCTCCGTCAGTGCCCGGAGCGGTAGCAGGCGAAGCGCTGCGCAGCGCGCCGGGTTTTGCGCGGGCTGGTGTGTGGCGTTTTGTGGTCGTGTTTTCGTTGTGCAAGGTGCTGTCTGATGCAACATGGTGGGTACTGCTGTACTGGCTGCCCGATATTCTACACACCCATCTGGGCCTGAGCCTGCGGGGTGTGGGTGTGGCATCTGGCGGGGTGTATCTGGGTGCGGGTGTAGGCGCTTTTGTGGGCGGGCTGTTGCCCGGCCTGTTCCAGACCGCCCTGCGCTCACGCGAGCGGGCGCGGCGTCTGGTCATGGGGGTGGCCGCAGCCTGCGTGGTGCCCATGCTGTTTGTTTACGACAGCCACACGGTTGTCGTCAGTCTGGGTATTTTTGCACTAACACTGATGGCCCATCAGGTTTTTTCTACCAATCTTTTCGCGCTCATGACCGAGTGGGCGCCAGCCCCGCTTGTCGGGCGGATTATGGGGATTGGCGCATTTTGCGGCAATCTGGGTGGAGCCGGGCTGTTATGGCTGACAGGCTGGGTGCCCATGCCGGTGGTTCTGGGGCTGTGCAGCTTGTCCTATCTGGTAGCATGGGGGCTGTTATGGGTATGGGCCTCTCCCGACTGGTTGGAGCGCGTCTTTGGCGCGCCCCGGCAGGGTGGGGCAGAGGCGGCAGGGCCATCTCTGCACAGCCGGAATGTTGTGCGTGCGCCGGTCGAGCGCATGGTTCCGGCAGAGTAGCCACAGGTAGTTGAAGCGGCTTTGGTTTCATTTCGCGTTTTTTGTTTTCTGACAGGATTGTTGTATGGACTGGTTTCCTTCTCCCGCACGGTATGAGGCCGCATCTTTTCGGCGTTGTGGTCTGTCCGGTCTGGATTTGCCGCCTATTTCTCTCGGGCTTTGGCATAATTTTGGCGAGACAGATGTATTCGCAACCGCTCGTGCGGTAGTGCGGCGGGCATTTGACCGGGGCGTGACCCATTTTGATCTCGCCAATAATTACGGTACGCCTTACGGCTCAGCCGAGCGCAATTTTGGTGAAATCCTCAGGCGTGATTTTCAGGCTCATCGTGATGAACTGGTGATCACCACCAAGGCTGGGTGGGATATGTGGCCCGGCCCATATGGTCAGGGTGGTTCGCGCAAATATCTGCTGGCATCGCTGGATCAGAGCCTTAAACGCATGGGGCTTGAGTATGTGGATATTTTCTATTCGCATCGCCCCACCCCCGATGTCCCGCTGGAAGAGACCGTTGGCGCGCTGGTGCATGCGTACCGGCAGGGCAAGGCGCTGTATGTTGGTATTTCCTCCTACGATGTGGCAGGCACGCTGAAAGCGGCTGAAATCCTGCAGCGCGAAGGCGTGCCTTTGCTGGTGCATCAGCCGGTTTATTCGCTACTCAATCGTGATATCGAGCACGGCCTGCTGGATGCGCTTGAAAAAATTGGTGCGGGCTGTGTCGTGTTTTCGCCGCTGGCACAGGGGCTGCTGACCGACAAATACCTGAACGGCGTGCCCGAGGAATCCCGCGCGGCCAAAAGCCGTTATCTGGACAAAGGCGCACTTACGCCTACCCTCTTAACAGTCGTGCGTGAACTCAATGACCTTGCCCGCGCACGTGGCCAGAGCCTTGCCCAGATGGCCATTGCCTGGACCCTGCGTGACAGGCGGGTAACATCTGCCATTGCGGGGGCGCGCACGGTGGCTCAGCTTGATGAAACCCTCGATGCGCTCAAAAACGCTACATTTAGCGCAGAGGAACTGGCCCGGATCGAACGCAGCCTGTCCGCCCTCAAAGGGTAAACCACAAAGGCCCCGGTCTATGCCGGGGCCTGTCTGGTGTTCAGAACGATGCGGCAAGGCTGACATTGAAGGAGCGCCCCATGCCGGGCACGCCGATATGCTGGCCAGTGCTTTTTTCGGTTTCCACCAGAATACCACCCAGTGGCATGTAGTAACGCTGGTTGAAAATATTATCGATCCCAGCGCTAAGCGTCATCATATGCCATGTGTAGCTGCCCCCCAGATTGAGCAGCGCGTAACCTGGTGTGCGGGGTTCAAGGCGGATCTGGTCTACTGTGGTTTTGGATTTGACCAGTTCCAGTTCTACCCGCCCTGTCCACCGGCCTACGGTTTCGTTCAGGGCCAGCGTGCCATGGAGCGGCATCTGCTGGTACAGGCCTGAATGGCTGACCATATCCTGCCCGCGTACCCAGCTGAGCGTGCCTGCCAGTTCGCCCTTGCCGTAGGCGGGCGTATTCCACACCGTATAATGGCCGGATGAGTTGATGCCGTACATCTGGGCATCATGGTTGACGAACTGCAGGAGCGAGCCGTTCAGTTTATTGCTGCTGCTGGCCAGCGAGCGCAGCACCTGCACGTTGATGTAGTTATGAACATAGGTGTAATAGGGCTGTACTTTCAGTTCCCAACGGTTTTCCGCCGAAGGGTCGTGCCAGCGGAATGTCATGCTGGCGGTGTGGCCGACTTCGGATTTCAGGTCGATATTGCCGACATAGCCGTTACCATCGCCAAACCAGCCGATCATGGTTGAGGCCATGGTGCCCCGGCCCCATGCGTAGCGCTCGTACAGGTTAGGCGCGCGAGATTTGCGGGCATAGCCTGCTTCAATATCCAGATCATCCCGCACACGGTAACGCGCCATGGCTGTGACATCGAAATTTACATCCGTGCGGGCGTGGTTGCGGGCGTTGAAAGCCTGTGCCGCCTGCGCGTCCGTGGCGTTCATCATGCCGGTCCATGAATACGGGGCGACATTGCCGGTATCCATCATCACCAGATCATTGCGCAGGCCCAGCAGGGTGGACAGGCGCTCTGTCCAGTGGGCCTCCCATTCGGCAAAATGCCCCAGCCGGTCACGATGGCCGTTATTGATGGTGTGGAATGTATCCGGTCCCATCATCATGCTGCCTGCTATGGGCGGCCACCAGTCGTTCAGCCCTTCATGGTCGAAGGAGCTGCCAAGGCGTAATGTATGAGCCAGCCCGAGCGGGATTGTAGCCTTGAGTGCATATCCGGCGGTGCGGGAATCATCGTTCATTGGCATGTCGCCGGTTTTGTCGGGCAGCATGTTCATGGCATGGGTGACACGCCGCCAATAGCCGCGTGCTTCCAGAGTGCCCCAGTTGAATGTGCCTACGTATTTACCGTTCACGGCGGTGGAGCGGTTGTTGGTCATATCCATATACTGGTTGGGAAAACCCTCGCGCGGGGCATCCTGCTGGCTGAACGTGAGCACGAACAGGTGGTTGCGCTTGTGTATGCCCAGGGTAACATCATGCGTATAGCGCAGATATTCGGTAGACAGGACGCGGCCAAGACCGCCGCCTGCATCATAATCTCCCGATTCATCATACGATGCGTTGTAGCGCAGGCTGAGTATGTCATTGGCCACGGTCAGGCTGCCTGCGGCCGAATAGGCACCGCCATTGCTGCGATAGGTGCCGCGCGCGCGCCCTGTCACCAGAATTTTGCCATGGCGGGCAAAGCGCGGGTCTGCCCGCTCTACGTTGATGGTGCCGCCCAGACTGTCTCCTCCATTGCTCACGGGGGTCAGGCCTGCCGTTGCGGTGGCGGTCTGCACGCTGTCGGGATCTATGTAGGACAGCGCTGGGTTCATGTGGTTTGGGCAGGCGGGGGCGATGCGCACACCGTCCACCACGGTTGCCACACGATCATCCGCCATGCCGTTGAGCACGGGCAGGTTGGCCAGACGACCACCGCCGTAGGTGGAAACACCGGGCAGGTTCTGTAACAGCGAGGCAGAGTCCGGGCTGGAAAGACGCGACATCCGCTGGCTTGCCTTATCGGGGCTGGAGGCGGAAAGCGGGGCATCGGCAAGAGAGGGTTCATCCTGCGTGCCATCGGCCTGCGTGGTGGAAATATCCACGCGGGGCAGGGTTACGATGGTTCCGGCAAATGCGGGCTGGATCATGCCAAAAAACGCAATGACCCATGGGCAGCCATAAGCGATACGGCCGTTATGAAAGCGGGACATACTGAAACGGTCCTGAAACTGGAATCCTCGGGGGTCACGCGCCGGTTTTCTGCCTGACCGTGCCCGCGTGCATGACTTTTTCGCGCAGGCCAGTCAGGTGGCATGCTGCGGCAAAAGATGTGCGTTATGGCTGTCGAGCAGAAAGCCGGACTATCCCACCCATGCGGTGTTCCTGTTCAGGGAGCGCGCAGGGGCAGGTGCGTGACCGGGCTATTAAATCTGTGCGAGGAAAGTGGGCGGGCCACAGGCCGGGGGCAGGCCGAGGCTGATAGCCGGACAATGCCCTATGTGTGCTGTTGGCAGGGCAGAACGGTGCCAACCCAGCAGCAGAGTAGGCAGCGTGATAGCGAAAGAAGGAATCGCTACGGTAAGGGTAAGGAAAGAGCAGAGCGGACAGCCACCGTTATCGTGGCTGTGTTCCGGGCAGTCCGAGGGCGGGGCCTGACCCGGTGGGGCCATGCCCGCCCGGTGGTAAAGGGGGGCGTGTGTGTCAGCCGGTGCGGGGTGGTGGGTATCCTGCGCGGCAGTGCCCATGTCCATGCCCGACATGCCCATCGGCATGGCCTGATGCGCAATTGTGGCGGTCTGGTTGGGGGCGATATCGATCCCGGTAACGCGGATCAGGGTTGCACGTGGGAGTTCGTTGGGTAGCGAGAGCGTCTGTATGGCCTGCAGGCCCGTAAAGCCACCAAGCGTCAGCAGCAGGAGCGGCCAAAGCAACAGCTTTCTGAGCATGGGGTGGCGGACAGACATCACGAAATCCGGTTGCTACAACTGGGCCACATGCGCGGGGGCTGGGGCGCTCCGGTTGTGCGCCTGTTAGCGGGTCTCTGTCAAATATCCGTGGCCTATGGCATTCTTGGTGCCGGAAGGCAGGTTGAAACGGGATGACTAACGCAAGAACAATGCCCGGTGCGGATATGTGGCAACGCCTGATCCCTCCTGATGACAGGGCAGAGAGCGGGTTAGCGTCCCGTCATGGTTACGGGCGGCTGGCTGGTGTTGTTGCGGTGGCGCTGGCTGTGCATGGGCTTGTTGCGGGGGGGCTTCTGTTCTGGCCGCATGAACAGCCTGCAGGGAGCGCGCAGGCAACAATAGCCATGGTTTTTGAGCCTCCTGCTCCCCCTGCTCCGCGTCCGGTGCCTGTGCCGGAACAAAATACGCCGCAGACCGACACACCGCCACAAATGGTGCCACCGCCTGCCACAATGCAGGAAGAAAGCGATCTGCCATCCGCCTCTTTGCCGCGTAAACTGTCCGTCTCGCATCAGCAGATAACTGTAGCCCCGACTACATCCCTGACGGCACGCAGTGTTCCGCCGCAGGCTGCCCCGGTGCTTTCACGCCCGCCTGAGGCGGCTCAGCCTGAAGGGGCGGAAAAACTGTCGTGCTTACCCGTGCATGCCCGTTATCCGGCCATGGCGCGCCAGTTGCAGGAAGAGGGCGAAGCCATGGTGCAAGTGGTGCTGGATGCCGGCGGGCAGGTGGTGGAGGCGCATCTGATCCGCAGCACGGGTTATGACGATCTGGATGAACAGGCGGTGTTAACCGCGCGCTCCATGCGGTGCACGCCCCCGACCCATCCCCCTCTGACAGGGCGGATACCTGTGACGTTTCACATCCAATAAAAAACTTGTGCGTGGTGGGTTTTTCCCCTAGGAAGCGCCATGCCTCAGCTTGTCCCGTTCGTCTAGAGGCCTAGGACATCGCCCTCTCACGGCGACAACACGGGTTCGAATCCCGTACGGGACACCATTGGTTTTGCTGGGTTTTTTAAACCAACATTTCAGTAAGTGTTCATTTGAACATTTAGCGTCATCAGGAACCCTGTGTTACGGCAATTCCGTTCAGGTATTCCGGGTCAAATTGCCGGTAAACCTTTCTTGGCGTTGTCGGGTCTGTAGTAAGCGCAATCGACGACCAGATCTATTGGTACCCGGTCCATAGTAAACGATGATGTAATGCTGTGCTTGCCGAAGGTTTGATCGGCGGATGTTCGTGGATTTTGGGAAGAAAGAGCTTTTTCTAATCTACTTACTCTCTGAAAAGATGAGGCTGTTTCGTGAGAAAGAACGGAATCTTTCACTTCAGGCGCGAGGTGAAGCTGCAAATTCAATAAAATCCCGCAGATAGCGAATGTCTTCATCGGTCTCCCGATGGCCAAGAAATATCTGCTTTGCAATGCCCTTTTTCCCAAGTCTGATTGGGTAAAGTTCAAAACGGGCTGCATATTCTTTTACAAGCCAGCGCGGAAGTGCTGCGACACCCCTTCCATGCGCCACCATGACCAGCATGATGTCGGTCGTTTCGATCTGCTTCTGCTGTCGTGGAGCAATCCCTGCTGGTTGCAAAAACTGCGTGTAAATATCAAGACGTTCAGACGGCACGGGATAGGTAATCAATGTTTCATCGGCAAGCTGTTCTGGCAAAACAAACTTTTCATTACGGAGAGGGTGTTCGGGGCCAACAGCCAGCACGAGTTCATAATCAAATACCGGGGTGAACTTCAGACCGGGTTTGTAAAGCGGGTCAGGCGTGACCAGAATATCAATTTCGTTACTGAAGAGTGCGCCGATCCCACCAAACTGGAATTTCTGCCGTACATCCACATCGACTTTTGGCCATCTCTCCAAATAGGGCGAGACCACCTTGAGGAGCCACTGATAGCAGGGATGACACTCCATGCCGATACGCAGTGTGCCCCGGCCACCATTTGCAAATTGTTCAAGGCGGCTTTCCGCCAGTTCAAACTGTGGAAGTAGGCGGTTCGCCAAGGCTAATAGCCATTCGCCTGCCTGCGTGAGCACGAGGGATCGTCCTTCTCGCCGCCATATCTTGACGCCAAGCTGCTGTTCGATCTTGCGGATAGAATGGCTGAGCGCTGGTTGGGTCAGGTTCAGGCGCATCCCGGCAGCCGTTAATGAACCTTCTCGCGCCACTTCCTGAATGATTGTCAGGTGACTGCGTTCCAGAACAACCATGGTTCACCTCGCCAATGCACAGAATTCATATAGTCATAAAAACATATCATTTCAGTTCATTTTCATAAACTCATATCATGACCCCCTACACGTTTCATTCGGATTTTTTTCATGGTCGCAACAGCCATTGCTGCAGGTTCCGATGCAGAGGTTAAAAGCAAACACCCTTTTTATAAGAGGGGCATGATAAACAGTTCCTTGTTAGGGCTGACATGAACCGCGCAGTCAAAAACTGGCTTTCCAGCCAGTCGACCGATCATAGCTCGTTGTGTGCCACGGATAGGCCTGTGCCAGCGCTCTCTTTCGAATTTGTTCCGCCGAGAACAGATGCGATGGAGCAGCGACTCTGGCAGTGCATCAGGCATCTGGCGCCGCTCGCACCTCGCTTTGTCTCGGTCACCTATGGGGCCGGCGGAACCACACAGGCAGGCACGCTCTCTACTGTATTGCGGCTGAAGCAGGAGACGGATCTTGTGCCAGCCGCTCACATGACCTGTGTCGGCGCCACCCGTGAGGACGTGGACGACCTCGCCCATCGTTATTGGGATGCTGGCGTCAAGCATATCGTGGCCCTGCGTGGTGATCCTCCTACTGGCGCGGCTGACTACATCCCGCGGCCGGGTGGCTATGCCCATGGCAGCGACCTTGTGGCAGGCCTGCGTCGTATCGCGGATTTTGAAATTTCTGTTGCTGCCTATCCTGAAATCCATCCTACAGCGTCAAGCCCGGAAGCCGATCTGGATAACCTCAAACGTAAGCTTGATGCCGGAGCGACACGGGCCATAACCCAGTATTTCTTTGATACTGAAACCTATCTGCGTTTTTTCGACCGGTGTCTGGCTGCCGGAATTACCGCACCGATCATTCCCGGCATTATGCCAGTTTCGAACTACGAGCAGATCATACGTTTCTCAGCATTGTGCGGGGTAACGGTGCCAGCATGGCTGACGCACTTGTTCGAAGGAACCGTTGAGAACCCTGAACTGCGTCGTGTGGTCGCCAGCATCGTGGCGGTAGACCAGATCCGTCATTTACAATCTTACGGAATCAACGAATTTCATGTTTCCACGTTGAATCGCTCTGACCTGACTTACGCGATTGCCCATATGCTTGGAGCACGACCAACGGAGCACTGCGCAACGGAGAAATTGAGAGAATGTTCCGTAAAAGCTGAGAGTATTGATGAGCGAGAAGGCCCGCCAGATTTTGACGCCTCCGAACGGACACAAGAAGGTGCTCCTCCATTCATGCTGCGCACCCTGTCGAGCGTCATGCCCTCCATGACGCTCGACAGGCAGCCTGTCAGGCTGAGAGTTCTTTCCGAACGATTTCAGCACCCGCACCCAGAGCATTGAGTTTGCCTCGTGCCACGGCACGCGGCAAAGGCGCCATACCGCAGTTGGTGCAGGGATAGAGCTTGTCTGCATCGACAAACTGCAATGCTTTTCGCAAAATATCCGCGACTTTCTCTGGTGTCTCAACGGTCTTGGTAGCCACATCAATGGCACCAACCATGACCTTTTTCCCACGAATAAGCTCGATCAGATCCATCGGAACGCGGGAGTTCTGACACTCAAGCGAAATCAGATCGATATTGGATTTCTGCAGCTTGGGAAATATCTCTTCGTACTGCCGCCATTCGTTACCAAGAGTGTTTTTCCAGTCCACATTAGCTTTGATGCCATAGCCATAGCAGATATGAACTGCGGTTTCGCATTTCAGTCCCTCAATGGCTTTTTCTAACGTAGCGATGCCCCAGTCATTCACCTCATCAAAGAAAACATTGAAGGCAGGCTCATCGAACTGAATGATGTCGACACCAGCCGCTTCCAGTTCTTTTGCTTCCTGATTGAGAATCTTGGCAAATTCCCATGCGAGTTTTTCCCGGCTTTTGTAGTGTTCATCATGGAGTGTGTCGATCATGGTCATGGGGCCAGGTAGCGCCCATTTTATGCGTTTTTTTGTCAGTGTGCGTAGAAATTTTGCGTCTTCGACAAACACTGGCTTTTCGCGTGCCACGGCACCGACAACGGACGGCACACTCGCATCGTAGCGATTGCGAATTTTAACCGTCTGACGGTTCTCGAAATCGACACCACTAAGATGCTCAATAAACGTCGTGACAAAATGCTGACGTGTCTGCTCGCCATCGCTGACAATATCAATGCCAGCGCGATCCTGATCGTCCAGCGTCAGGCGCAGAGCGTCCTGCTTGCCTTCGATCAGTTCTTCTCCCTGCAGTTTCCAGGGAGACCAGAGTGTTTCGGGCTGCGCGAGCCATGAGGGTTTGGGCAGGCTACCTGCCGTTGAGGTGGGGAGAAACGTTTTCATGAAAGATGTCCTTGTGTCTTGGATGGATCAGGCGGCGTAACTGGCAGACCACTGTTCAAGAATCGTATGATACGGCTTGATGAAATGCTCTTCCGTATATTTCCCCTGTGCGGTCGCCAATTGGGTACGTTCCTCACGGTCGTAGACAATTCGGGTGTTGGAATAATCCTGATACTTCAAACTGGGCTGAAAAAAATCAGCCGCCGCCGCATTGGTGTTGTAAATTTCAGGACGGTAAATCTTCTGAAAAGACTCCATCACACTGATGGTGCTGATAAGCTCCAGAGTGGAGTAATCAGACAAAAGATCACCAAAAAAATAGAACGCCAGAGGTGCGACACTGTTGGCAGGCATGAAATAACGGACCTTCATGCCCATTTTTTCAAAATATTGATCTGTCAGTGAGAATTCACGCTGCTGGTATTCAACGCCCAGAACAGGATGCTGATTTTCTGTCCGGTGATAGGTTCTGTTCGTGGAGACACTAAGGCATATGACAGGCAGCTTCCTGAAATTTTTCTTGTATGCACTGGAATTCATGACGCTCTTAAAGAGATTTCCATGTAAATCACCATAGTTATCGGGCACGCTGAATTCTGGTTTGTCTTTATTGTAATGAGGCAGCAATACGCTGAAGTCATAATCCCTCACATAAGAGGAAAAACTGTTCCCTGCCAGACCTTCTATGCGTTTGTTGTCTCTTTTATCGATGATTGTTGTGTAAAGCACTTCGATTAGAGGAAAACTTCCACGCGCTCCCGCAAAGGCGAGATCCATTTCTACTGTAACGATTTCAAGCTCAATGGAATAACGATCACCCTTAGGGTTATCCCATCGCGCCAAGTCATTAAAACGATTATCAATCATTCGCAGGACGTTGCGCAGGTTTTCCTGCCGCCTCTCCCCTCGTGCCAGATTGGCGAAGTTGGTCGTGAGACGAGTCCGATCAGATGGATGGTAATTCTCATCAAAGCGGAGTCGGTGGATATTGAATGTTGAATCCTGAATCATTTTGGTTCTGTTTGCCTTTTTGCACGAAAAACCAGAATTTGGTTTGTGGTGGTTCAAGGGCCCCCAACATTTGTTTCTGATTTTCTTAAGCGGTAATGGTCATGTCTGCTGTTAAGCAGCGGTGCCTGTCTTATGCCCTAATGGAATAGTGAATGGAAATGATTTGAATTCATTTAACCATTAATTTCATTCATAATATGGGTCGTAATATTGTATCCAAAGAGACGAAAAGGCAGAATCTTGATGAGCTCAAGCCTGTGGGTTTACGGTTAGAATAAGAACCGTAAACGACGGCGCATTATATAGTTCCTGAATATAAATAAATATTTTGTGATTGATTGGTAAATGTACAAATATAAAAGCTACGCTAAACACCATTTCTGTTACAGATTAAGCATTGCTGCTCGGTGAAGGGACACTGCGTTGGGGTCCTGATGTCGCAAAAGAACCATTTTGTACTATCCTGAGGATCAAGTCAGGTGACAGTGAGTGGCCTAATAAATAAGGCATTAGGGTGTTTTCTGATAGTATTTCAATATGTGCCTTTATCCTCTTACGGCACAATACTGGTTCGAATTTCGCACGGGATGCTATTGGTTTTGCAGGTTTTTTATTTTATCGAAAAATCCATCATCTCAGGAACCCTTATAAAGATATGTTGTCGAGTGGTACGGATTATATACGGAGAGAAGTTGCGCTGCTGAGAGGAAAGTTAACCTCAGTTTGCCGTAGTGTATTATGATACCAATGAATGGATTCATTTTGGTGGTGGAAGGGGGAGTTATCATCAGTTACCAAAGCGAACAGGCAGGTCACGCCAAATAATACTTACTGGCGCGGTAACGCGACAGGGTGGCTGCTACCAATAGACGATTACCTGCATTCTTGCCGCCAATATGGTTTTCGTCTTTCGGTTTCGCGCATCGCAGTTTTCTATCATCTCTGATTGTCTGGACTCATATACTGAGCGGGTATGGCACAATTTTGCGTCATGGCATCCCTTCATGATCCCAATGGAGCAAGGGGCATTTCAATCCGGTAGGCTGCCAGAGCAGCCAGAACATGAGCGCTTTCCGTGCGGTTCATCCAGTCAGGAGAAACGTCAGAAAAATAAACGCGTCGACCGGGCCCAACAATCAATATGGTGGGTTTTGGTAACTCCCAGACATTATCAAGACCGTTTATTGTGGCACTGATGGTGCCTTGGGTAACGGCCGCCTGACGTGATGCCTCGTCATAGGTGTAGGTTATTCCCAGCGTGCGTGACAGGGCTAGTCCCCTATCTGTCAGAACAGGAAAAGGCAGGCTGTGACGTTTGACGATTTCAGAAAGGGCTATTGCAGGTTGGGGTGAAATTGCCACCAGAGGTACTCCGGCGGCATGGAGTGTTGGCCAGAGTGTTTTCTGATAGTGCGACAAGGCCAGGTTGCAGGCAGGGCAGCCAGAAAAACGGAAAAATACCAGCACTGCTGGTCCATGCCTGACCAGATCGTCTAAAGATACGGTTCCACCATCAACAGAAGGCAGAGTGAAGGCCGGGATTATATCCCCTTCATGCACGATGCGCGCGGCTGCTGCGGTGCCATGTTCATGCACAAGCAGAGCACGCTGATTGATGTTGATGGCTAGTGCTTCAGGCGCCCATGTAACTCTGCGCTCTTCTTCAAGAGCACGAAACTTTGCACGAAGAGAGTCGGCAGCTACGGGTGTCGTCATCAAAGGCCTCAATAGAAAAAATGGGATCGTTCAATTCTCCCGTAAGATCATCTGCGTTTCATAAGGAGTTTTTGTCATCTTTTACTTGAGGCAAATTCATTGATCGAAATGCCTAGGCTGAAGCGGCGCAGAAACCATGGATTGTACTATGTGAAGGCCGTTTAAGGGCTTCGGTAATTTGTGGACTTTGCAAGGCGTATTAACAGAGATGAAGTGCAGGTTGAGTATTCCTCACTTGATGCACATTAACTCTGGTGATTTCTTTCATATCACTGGGAAATGCTGTCATTAAAGGAGCTGCATATGTCACCTGAGCTGACTGGTTCTCTTAACATTCGCAGCTATCCAGATGGTTTGGTATTTGGAATATCAAGAAAAAGAGAAAAATATATAAAGATAAATTATAAAATGGTTTCTATCAGTCGTCGAATCTGCGCATATGGCGCAGACAGCATGCAGCAGCCATAATGGCGTCTTCACGTCCCCTCCTGCTTAACCAGATCGGCGCTCCTGTAGCGGGGATTCTGGCAGAATACGCGCAGCAGGTCAGGATTCTGCCAGTCGGGAATGCAAATACCCTGCCATGGCTTACGCATGGGGCGGACATCCTCTTTACTGCGCCATCACCTGCATGGTTGCAAGCGCCCATCAATCCACCTGAAGAATGGCGGAGCGGGCCGCGCTGGGTACAGATTGCGTCTTCTGGAATAGATGGTTTTCCAAAATGGGTAACACAGAACAGGATTGTAACCTGTGGACGAGGAGACGCAGCGACACCTATTGCCGAATACGTCATGGCGGCTCTTTTGCGACATGAGCGACAGGTTGATGCGCTGCATCCTACCTCGTCGCGGGAATGGGAAAAAATCACGGTCTCGGCACGGAACGGCGTTCAGGCCGGGTCTCAGAACGCCATCCGTATGGGCACCTTGCACGGGCGGGTTTTGGGGCTGGCAGGCTATGGTGCTCTTGGTCGCGCCATAGCTGCCCGGGCGCGCGTTTTCGGCATGCGTCTTTGCGTGCTGCGTCGCAAATCATGGTCAGCAGACAACGCGGAAAGAAAGAATCTAGACTATGAAAGCAATATTGAAAATTTCAAGATAGTAAAATCATTAGCCGAATTGTTCCGCGAGTCTGATCATCTGGTTCTGGCTATGCCATTAACAGAGGAAACACACAGGATCGTAAATGCCGATGTGCTCGCGCAAAGCCGCCCCGGGCTGCATCTTATCAACGTTGCGCGTGGCGGGCTGATCGATCAGGACGCGTTGCTGACGGCGCTGGATGCGGGCCGCCCTGCTTTCGCGACGCTGGATGTCACCACACCGGAGCCTCTGCCAGATGGGCATGCGTTCTATACCCACCCACGCGTAAGCCTGACTGCGCATGTCAGTTGGGCCGGGCCGGAAGTGCGGGCCAATCTTGCCCAGCGTATCCGAACCAATCTCGAGCGCTATCTCTCGGGGGAGCCGCTTCTCGATACCATAGACCCCACGCGCGGTTACTGACTTTAACACCATCCCATGGCCAACGCTTGTTCCCCAACGATATGGCCAGCAAACCGAAGGACAGAACATGAACGCCATTACCCCTGATACAATCATTGCACCGCAAGCTCGTGCATTCCAGCTTACCCCGCGTAAACCGGCAGCCTCTCATGAGGAAGAACGCCTGCACCGCAGGCAGCGTCTGGCCGCGACATTCCGCCTGTTCGGGCGGTATGGTTTCGATCAGGGACTGGCAGGACATGTTACCGCGCGAGATCCAGAATTTCCCGAACGGTACTGGATCAACCCGCTGGGTGTACATTTCTCACAAATCAGGACTTCAGATCTTCAGCTTGTTGATCATGATGGCAATATTCTGATCGGTAACAGGCCTATCAATACGGCAGGTTTCACCATTCACTCCGCTCTGCACAAAGCCCGCCCGGATGTTATTGCTGCCGCCCACACCCACTCCACCTATGGTAAGGCTTTTTCAGCACTTGGCACGCCGCTTCTGCCTCTGACACAGGATTCCTGCGCGTTTTACGATGACCATGCCCTTTTCAACCCGTTTTCAGGTGTCGTGCAGGATGACAGAGAAGGGGAAAAACTAGCCCAGACACTGGGTAATCGCAAAGCCATCATCCTGCAGAATCATGGTCTGCTGACCGTTGGCAATTCGGTCGAAGCCGCTGCATGGTGGTTCATTACCATGGATAATGCCGCACATGCCCAGTTGCTGGCTCAGGCCGCCGGCACGGTCAGACCAATCGCCCCGGATGTTGCCCGTAAAACGGCGTCTCAGGTTGGCAGCGATCTGGGTGGGTATTTTTCCTTCCAACCGCTGTGGGACTGGATCGTGGCGCAGGAACCGGATCTTCTCGACTGATGTCTGAGAAGACCGCTTCTGGCACGGCGCTGTTTCTGCATTGTGTTGAATTTATCCCTAAATTATGAAGGGTTTTTCATGTCTGTACAGTTTTCTCGCCGTCGTCTGAACCTCGGGGCGCTGGCTCTTCTTGCGGGGAGCGTTACATCCGGCCCCCGCTCGGCCCATGCGGCGGACCTTTCCTCCGTCACGTTGCGCGTTGCCAGCTATCGGGGGTGGGATTCATCTTTGTTACCTGCCACCAATCTGGCTGATTTTCCTTACAAGGTGGAGTTCAGTGAGTTTAACTCGGGAAATCTCATCGCGCAGGCTATTCATGCTAACGCGGTTGATCTGGGGGCGTGGAGCGAAGTTCCCCTTGTTTTCATTGCCGCCTCCCGTGCGAATGTGAAGGTGGTTGCAACGCTTGAGGGGCCATCGACCGATCAGGCCGTAGTGGTGCCAGCCAACTCTCCCGCCCGTTCTTTTGCTGATTTGCGCGGAAAGAAAATCGGCTATATCCGCTCCACCACCGCCCATTATTTTCTGCTGAAAATGTTGCAGCAGGCTGGTCTTGGCCAGACTGACGTAACACTCGTCCCGCTTGGAATGAGTCAGGGCGTGACTGCCCTGAAGTCTGGCAGTCTCGATGCCTGTGCTACATACGGATATATCATTCCGCTGCTCGAAAACGACGGCTCCGCCCGTATCCTGCAAAGCGCGCAGGATATTCTTTCGGGTCATTATTTTCTGGGGGCCAATCCGGCACGGTTGCCTGACCCTGCCTTTTGTGCAGCGGTGGCCGATTACTTTAGCCGACTTGGAAAAGCTTATGCACTCATGGCGCATGATAAGGAACGCTGGGCTAAAGTTGTGGCACCGATCGTTCAGTTGCCTCAGCAGGCTGTCCTGCGTGATCTGGAGGCGCAGAACCGTTCCTACCGGATACGGCCATGGACGGAAAACGATATTCAGAGTGCACGCATCGTTGCGGATACCTTCATCGAGCAGCGCCTGATACCGGCGGATCTGGATCTGCGGCATGTTTTTTCCGATGCATTGTTTTCATCACTGCATGGATAAAAAGAGAAAAAGGATGAATTTTGAATAAATCATAAGATCACTTTCAAATGGATTTTGTATTTTCTGATCTGTTTTGCATGTCACATTTAATGAATTAAAATTTATTGTTATTATTTATTCATTTCTATCTTCACAATAAATTTCTGATTTGCCGCTACCTCAACGGTCGTGCGGCGGGTCTTTCAATCCATTGACGGAAAGCCAACCGACATGACACAAAAACGCAAAATCAGACTTGGTTTCATTCTGCATGGTGTGGGTCGCACCTGGGACGACTGGCGCCATCCAGACCGCGACGTGCGCGCCAGCACCAGTTTTGCGCTGTATCGCAAACAGGCGCAACTGGCTGAAAAAGGAAAGTTCGACTTTCTGTTTGTGGCAGACAGTCTTTCCATTAACGAAAAATCCAGTCCACATTATCTCAATCGTTTTGAACCTTTGACCATTCTTTCAGCACTGGCCGCCGTAACCGAACATATCGGCCTGGTGGGAACGTTGAGTGTCAGCTACACCGAACCCTTTAATGTCGCACGTCAGTTTGCCTCCCTCGATCATATTAGTCATGGCCGGGCTGGGTGGAATGTCGTTACGTCATGGCTGAGTGATACTGCCGCCAATTTCGGGGGAAAGGAGCATCCGGCCCATAGCGAACGCTACCGTATTGCGGCTGAACATTTGGAAGTTGTCCAAGGCCTGTGGGACAGTTGGGAGGACGATGCGCTGGTGGGTGACAAGGCCAGCGGAGTGTTCGTAAACCCTGACAAGCTGCACCGTCTTGACCACACCGGGCGTTACTTTCAAGCGCGGGGGCCGCTCAATATCGGTCGTTCCGCTCAGGGGCAGCCGGTGATTTTTCAGGCAGGTGCCTCCGATACGGGGCGCGACTTTGCCGCACGCCATGCGGAAGCGGTGTTCTGCGGTCCTGCCGATCTGGAAGAAGCCCGTATTTATTATAAAGACCTGAAAGGACGCGCCAGAAAACTGGGGCGCAAGGCGGATGAGCCGCTCATTCTTCCGGGTGTGGCCCCCATTATAGGTCTGACTGAAGAAGATGCTGAAGCGCGGTATCAGGAGCTTGTCGCCCTGACCTCCATCGACACGGGGCTGGGCCTCCTTTCTCGCTCTTTCAATGATCTCGATTTCCGGCAATATGATCTGGATGGTCCATTTCCCGATGTCGCGCATATTGGCAATGAGAGTAACCAGAGTGCCTCTCAGCGCATTCTCAAGCGGGTAAAAGACGCCAATCTCACGATCAGGCAGATTGCGCTCGAACTGGCTACGCCCCGTGGTGATTTTGTTGGTGCGCCAGAAAAAGTGGCGGATGCGCTGCAAAACTGGTTCGAAACTGGCGGAGCGGATGGGTTTGTTGTTTTTGAACCGCTTCCCGGTCAGCTTGAGCTTTTCGTGGAGCACGTCATCCCCATTCTGCAAAAGCGTGGCCTGTTCCGCAATGAATATGAACATGAAACATTCCGCGAGAATCTTGGCCTGCCTTTTGCCGTCAACCGTTATGCGCTCAGGCAAACGCAGGTGGGGTGAGGGTCACTAGAAACTGCATCTGGCTCGGTCATGTCATCTGATTGGGCAATAGAGTTCAGGAAGAGATGATCTATAGCTGGCATATCAGGGCGCGTTACACAGAGTGGCACGCCTCGATATGCCTTTTTTGAATCCTGTATCTGCGGGCAGCGGTTCTGTTTCTGGCTTTGTAGTATGCAGGGTTAAATAGTTCACAATTATAAAAATATACGTAAAATACTTCAGTTTTTTTTATAATTCTGTTTGATATAAATCACGGAAATTCTTGGGGAATAGAATTGAAACTCCACGGAGATTTCCGATACAAATTTGTAAAGATGCAATTCAATGTGAATATTCCCTATATTTGAGGATATTTTATGTCCATATCAAGAAAAGCTTATGTAGTGAATGACATGGCCGCAAGAAAAATGCGATCACGAGCGCCTCATGTTTTAGGGGCGGCATGGTGCGCAGTTCTTCTGAATGTTGCCGGATACGAGGCCAAGGCAGCGGAACACACCTCGCGGCCTTCTAAACAGGCCACCAGACAGCCAGATACAACATCGACAGCCATTGCAGGTAAAGAGCCGTCCGGGATGCGCGGCAGAACAAAAACGACCAAAACTGCTGGCCGTGCTCTGGTGGGAGGTAGTGAGACACTTTCGGTGCGCGGTCGCTCACGGAATGAAAGGCGATTGCAGGAACTACAGAAAACGCCGGTATCAGCCTCGCTTCTGACAGCGCAGACACTTGAGCGTCTGGGTGTCCAGAATACCCGACAACTGGCGCGGTTGACACCTAACCTGTATATTCCCAACAGCATGCCTGGTTATTCGGTCAATAATTATTTCATTCGGGGCATAGGAGAAATCGACCCGCAGGGTGAACCATCGGTAGGGACTTATATCGATGGTGTTTACCTGACCCGCAATATGGGCACCATGCAGGAATTGCTGGATGTGGGCGATATTCAGATCGACCGCGGGCCGGTGGTTTTTTCAGGTCACCAATCTGAAGGTGGGGCGGTAAGGATCAATACTCTCGTGCCGACCAATACGCGCCATGTCGCAATCCAGACCGGCTATGGCACGTATAATGAATATCAGGTGGGGGTCGCGGCCAGCGGTGCGCTTATTCGTGACAAGGTCTATGGCAGCATAGCCTTTGGCCGTCATGCCCGTGATAGCATCGACCATAACTACACGGTTAATAAAGGCACAAACGACATCGACTATACGCAGGCACGTGGCAAACTGCGCTTCACGCCGAATGAGGACTGGGACATTACACTGGCATTTGACGGCACGGTGGATGGCAGCACAAACCGTGGTGTTGGCAACCTGCTCAATCCTTACATCTACGGCAACTATAACCGGATCTATCCTAAAAATAACTATAGTGAGGCAGGGTTTACTGCCAATATCCGCTATACGCTTTCTTCACATCTTTCCCTTCATGCGACGACCGGCATACGGGGTTACGATGATAAAGGCATGTATGACAATTTTGGGGATTACTATTCACGCGCCACACAAAATCTGAATTACCGTAACCGTGCCTATTCAGAAGATATCCACCTGCATGGAGATTACGGCAAGGTCAGTTTCAACACGGGGGCTTACTTCCTGTATGAAGCATGGCTTACGCAGCGATGGGCGAATAACGCGCAGGGTACACTTGCCACGAATACCGCACCCGATGTGCTGACCATTCCGGTTTTTGGCAACATAAACCAGCTTAACCGTAACTGGGCTGTCTATGGGGATGCCACATACCATATCACCCCGACCCTGACCTTTACGGCGGGCCTACGTTTTAACTGGGAAAGTCATTCGAACAGTGAAACTCTGTCCTATCTGGGGCCTGCCTCTTCAAAATATGTTGCAACCCCGACAGAGGCACTTGCTGCCCTGAACTGGGGCGCGCCAACCGGCCTTGCCTGGCAGGCTGATGCATCTACAAGCTACGTTCAGTTGCTCCCCAAGGGTGTATTGAGCTGGCAGGCCCTGCCCAATCTCATGACCTATGTGTCGATTTCACAAGGGGGTAAGTCCGGCGGTTTCGATTTTCGTGCCCAGACCCCAAGCGCTACAGGCGCGTTACAGGCCACCACGCCTTATCGGCCGGAAACCGTCACTACATACGAAATCGGTGTCAAGGCAGACCCGGTTCCGGGTCGCGTACGTTTTAACGGTGCCATCTTCTGGAACCAGTTTGACGATATTCAGCTGACCGTACCCAATGCGCTGACAGGCCTGACCCAGCGCTATAATGCAGGTAATGGACATTCGGCCGGTGCCGAAATTGAAACCTCCATCAAGATTACAAAAGATCTCGACCTGCATTATACCGCCTCTTACCTCTATGCTGTTCTCGACAGCTACTCGGGAACGAGGCAACAGGTTACGCTGGCCAGCGGTCAGGTTTACAATACAACACCCTATGCCGGGGCTGCCCTGCCTTATTCTCCCCGTTTCCAGACAATGGGTGCGCTGACCTACCACATTCCGCTTAACCTGCCCGGACGGTTCGAAATTGGTGCGGATGTTTCCTTCCAGACTGCCGCCTATACCAGTTCGGCCATTAATCCGCAGACCCGGATCGCGCCACAGACTTATATCAATGCCATGGCCAGTTGGAGCAGCCCTGACAGGCGCTGGAGTGTTCAGGCGACAGGCCGCAACCTGCTCGATCACAGATATATCCAGTCTGAAAGCCTTGGGTTGATGAAGGAAACAACAAAAACCGGCGCCACTGTGTATGCACCGTATTACGAGGGCGTGTATTTTGCTGATCCACGCACGATTTTTGTATCAGCCAAATATTCATTTTGAACGTCAGATGGAATTTCTGAACCTGTCTGGCATGCACAAAACCGTTTTGACAGAAAATGGATCAATGGCAGTATGAACGGACCATGGATCAATACAATGCCTGATATTGCAAGCGATGTGCCAGATGAACTGGTAAGGCGCTTCGCCTCGCGCGCAGCCGATTCCGACCGTAAAGGTGAGATCGGGTTCGAAAATATCGAAGACCTGCGCAAGGGGGGGTATCTCGCTTTGGCTGTGCCACGGCAACAGGGCGGCGGCGGTGCCTCATTGCGCGAAATTGCGACTGTTGTGGGAAAGGTAGCGGAAGGTGACCCTTCCACGGCGCTTATTCTCGCCATGCAGTATCTTCAGACCGTCGCTATCGTGCGGTCTGAAAGATGGCCGGGCACCGTGCGTGACGAAGTTATTGAAACCATTGTCCGTTCCGGTGCGCTGCTCAACGCATTGCGGGTCGAGCCGGAGTTAGGAACCCCGGCACGCGGTGGTATTCCGGCTACGCGGATACGCAGGGATAAGAACCGTTATCTGCTTTCAGGCAGCAAGATTTTTTCCACCGGCTCCTCGGCGCTGCATTGGGGAGTCGTCTGGGCCGCCACAGCGGAAGAGACCCCACGCATTGGTCAGGTTCTGGTGCCGCTTGCCTCGCCGGGCATAAGGATAGAGAAAAGCTGGCACCATCTTGGGATGCGCGCTACCGGCAGCGACACCATTATTTTCGAAGATGTAGAAGTGCCCGAGCGCTATCTCATCAATTTCGAAAGCAATCATATCAATCCGGAAACCCCTGCGCTGGCGACCTGGCACATGGTTATTGTTCCTGTTCTGTATGATGCAATCGCACGTTCAGCCCGCAACTGGTTGATAGACTTTCTCGAAAGTCGCGTGCCGACTGCGCTGGGGCACCCGCTTTCGACACTACCGCGTTTTCATGCTGTGCTGGGAGAAATCGACGGGTTGCTGCTTACCAACCGTGCCTTGCTGGAATTCGCATTGGCACGGGCAGAAAATCTTATGATCAGTCCAAGCGAAGCCGCGCAAGTCAAGCGCCTGACAACTGAAAACGCCATTACGGCTGTTGCTCGGGCTGTTGAGGTGACAGGCAACCCCGGTCTCAGTCAGGACAATCCGCTCGAACGCCACTACCGTAATGTTTTGTGTGGGCGTATTCATACGCCCCAGGCGGATGCCGTTCTTGAAGGGGCCGGACGAGCTGTATTTGAAAACCAGCGCGGCAACTGAACAAGGGCAGGGGGCAGCCTGTTAGTCAGTGGACGTTACGGCAAAAAGGAATGGCTGGTGCCGTCCAAAACGGTAGCTTTCGTGTTCATTTTTCCTGCGTGTCTGCTCGGGAATGAGGTGAGTGGTTTATTTATGAATAATAGAGAATATATGTATAGAATGAAATTTATGGTGGGATTGAGTTGACAGAATACTTATTAAGTTTTGGTATTTTTCTCGGATTGTAATGAGCAAAATTCCAATTATATATTCAATACCTGGGGGTTTTATTGCTCTTTGTATTGCGTAGTTCCGACTTTGCGGTAAGCAAAGTCGGAGCGGGTATCGAACAAACACCTCGAAATGCTCAAACAGTATTTTCTTTTTCCATATCCGCATGACTGAGTGTTTTCATGCTCTGCAATTTACGCTGTAAAAAGTCCAAACGGTCCTGACCCCAGAACAGTTCATTATCCAAAACGTAAGTGGGCGTGCCAAAAATGCCCAGATGTTCAGCATCTTCAAGGTTTTTGAGCCACGCTTTCATGACTTCTGGTGTGTCTGATGCTGCCAGAAGGGTTTTCCCATCTGTACCCGTTGTTTCCTCCACCAATGCGCAGAGTGTCTCAGGGTCTGCTATGTCCCGGTCTTGCGCCCATAGTGCGGACTGGATGCCCCATGAAAGTCCGGCTCCATCCAGTCCCTGCAGATCAGCCGCAATAACCAGACGTGCAGCGGGTTCGATGGTTCGGCACGGATAAAACTTCGGGTCCAGATTCAGGGGGAGATTCAGGAAGTCACGCCACCGACGTAATTCCACACGGTGATATTCCTGACGTGCGACAGGCCTTGTGCGCAGAGGAATGCCTCCATTAGCCTGAATAATACGGATAGGCCGCAGAATCAGACTGGCTCCTTCCTGCGCAACGATCTGCCTGAGCTTGGGGAACCCCAAATATGCCCATGGGGAAGAGATGCCATAAAACGCTTCTACCACAGGGCGTGTATCGGTTTTGTTCATGATGGATGTCCTTATCATTACAGAAGACATTGTCTGAAGGGCGTGTATTCTTGCGTGGTTGAACGACTCCTTGCGTGAATTACCGCTGTTTGTCGCCCCCTCGCTTTTGCAGCCTCTGCCTCAAAGTGTTCGGTTCATAGTTTTGCCAGGCGTTTTGAACCTTCTTTTCATACAAAATAATCTTGGCATATAGATTCAGTGCAACACAATTACACTAATTAATAACGCATTAATATTTTGTAACTGTATGTTATAATTGTATTTTTTATGAAAAAATGACCCATTTCGTTTTCGATCCTCAACTGGGATGTGCCACGTATGTGCTTCCAGCGCATGAGGTTATTGAATTTATGTTGGCATGTCATTCATAAACATCATATACGTATGACGAAGGTGTATTGTTGATTTATATATTCACTAATTGTGAATGTGTTTTGTGGAGCCTGTGCCATGGTCTTTGTTACCGCGAAAGTGCATTTCATACCGGTAGCGTTCGCCCTTACTTGCGTAAGCTCGGTAGCGCTGGCGACCACGGCACCTACGAAAAAATCGGGAACAGACAAGATCAGCCATCCGGCGCATCGCACCGCGTCAGGTGTCGGGAACGCACATCCCAAGCCGGTTAACGGCCGCCAGGAAGATCTGTTTGTCGTGTCTAGCCGTGCGCCGAATGGTGTAAGCAATACCACGCCTGGTGGTGGGCTTTTGCCTATACAGACCGCGCCGCGGCTGCAAAGCGGTGTAACGCGGGATTTCATAGCCAAACAGGCGCAGACATCCAACGCGCTGAGTCTTCTCCAGATGTCACCCGGGGCCGTTGTCGGTAGTGCCGATCCTTTGGGCCTGTCAGATCATGCCGGTATCAGCGTACGTGGGATGGATGTCAGTGAACTGGGGCTTGTTTTTGAAGGTATGCCGGCTGGCGATCCAATTTATGGCATTGCTGACACTGCGGAATGGGCAGATACGGAAAATATCTCCCGTATTACTCTGACACAGGGCAGCAGTGATATCGCAACCCCGTCCTACAGTGCGGTTGGTGGGCAGATTTCTGCAGAACTTCGGAACCCTTCAAGAAGGCGCGGTGGCTTTCTGGAACTGAGCGGTGGCACCCATGCCACGAACAAGGATTTCCTGCGTTTTGACACGGGCGAACTAGGGCATTCCGGTGTATATGCTTTTGTTTCAGGCTCTTATACCCGTAACAACAACTGGCGTGGCCCCGGCACAAACCGCCGTTATCATGTGGATGCCAAGCTGACCAAGAGCTGGGGTGAGGGAAGTCATACTGCTGTAGTGTTTACGTGGAACACGGTAGATGAATCCCCCACACGTTACCTGTCGCTGTCTCAGTGGCAGCAATATGGCCGGTCCTATAACTACGCAGGACAGTACACCCCCGGTTCCACGGATTATTACCGGCAATTCCAGTACGACCGTACATCGGTCATGATCAGCGCGCCAACGCATTTCGTACTGACCAACAGCCTGAGCGCCGATGTTACGCCCTATTATCAGTGGATGAGCGGTTCTGTCCCCAGTGCGACAACGCTAAGCCCGGGCAAGATCTATTATGGCAACGAATCTGCCGGAACGATTGATTTTCCGACCGTTTACGACGGCAAAGCCGCCGTTGCGGCCATAGCGGGTTCCAATAGCTATAATGCAGGGTTCACGGGTAATCTTGCCCTGCATACTGGTATCAATACGCTGCGTGCTGGTTACTGGTATGGAAATCTGAATAAGAACTCCCTGTACGATTACGCTCCGATCAGCAGTAACGGCAACATTATGGATGGCACTATCCGCACCCAGTCCGGAGCCGTGCTGGCGACAAAGAATTTCCATCTTATGCAGCAGGTCAACGGTTTTTATATCGAAGATACACTCTCCCTGCTCGATCACCGTCTGGATATTACGGCTGGTTTTAAGGAAGTTCTGATGTCCCGGTCCGGCACGAACAATATTCCCGGGGCAACATATAGCTGGTCCACCAACACGGCTACGCCGCTGCCGCGCATGTCTGTCAGTTACAAGATCACGCCGCAGGATACGGTGTTCTTCAATGCCTCCACCGGCTTTCATGCGCCTGCGTCCGACGTGCCCTATTATGACGCATTCAACATGTCTACCGGCAAGCTTGCTACCCGCGGTCGTACCGATCTGAAAAATGAATATGCAATCAGCGAGGAACTGGGTTTCAGGCATACGGGGCTGGTCAATGTTTCCGTCGGTCTGTTTAACTATAACTTCACGAACCGTCAGGTATCCAGCTCAGTGTATGTCGATGGTGCCTTGACCACCAATTTCATCAACGCAGGCGGGCAGACAACCCGCGGTGCTCAGGCTGAACTCGCGCTGCGGCCATGGCACCATTTCAGCCCTTATGTGTCCGGGCAGTATCTGCATGCCACTCTCGACAACAATCTTGCCGTCGGGAACGATTATCTGCCGACAAAAGGCAAGACAGCGATCATGAGCCCCAAGTTTACGGCATCAATCGGCATCTCCTATGATGATGGTCGCTTTTTCGGGAATGTCTATTTCAATTATGTCGACTCCCAGTATTCGACATTCATGAACGATGAGAGCATTCCCGCTTACAAGACTGCCAACGCCACACTGGGCTATCGCATGAAATCCTTTGGCTTCCTGCGTAGTCCGCAGATTATGGTTAATCTGATCAATATCGGAGACAGCAATTACCTGTCGGGGGTTTATTCGGCAAAGACCAATGCCAAGACAACCCGGGGTATCTATGGTACATCCATCGCCGGGAGTGCTCCCACCTATTACCTTGGTGGTGGTTTTGCGACTGTTGTTGGAATTAGCACAGGCTTTTGATATTTCATGATAACGATGCGGCAAATCGAGGCGTTCCATGCTGTCATATCCATTGGCAGTATGACAGGGGCTGCAAAATATCTGGGACGAACGCAGTCCGCTGTCAGCCGCCTCATACTGGAACTGGAACAGGCTACGGGGCTGACGCTGTTCCAGCGCTCTGGTACACGGCTTCGCGCGTCGGAAGATGCCATGCTGCTTTACGAGGAAGTCCGGCGTTCGTTTATCGGCCTGCGCTCTATCGAGGACAAGGTGCGCGAAATTGCCAGCGGCGTGGGCCGCAGGCGGATTAATGTCGGGGCAACGCCGGCCCTTGCAAGTGGGATCGTTCCACGGGCCATAGCCCGCATGAATGATGACAGCACAACCACCCTGACAGCCATGACATCGGAAAGTGTATGCCATGCCGTGGCTGATGGCGGGATCGACCTCGGACTGGTCACGTTGCCTCTGGAGCATGAAAACGTGCACCTGCACTGGATCGGAGAAGCACCCTGTGTGGCGGTTCTGTCAGAGCAGGATCCGCTGGCACAAGAAGCCGTTATCTCGCTTAAACATCTTTCTAACCGGCAGATACTGACAGTCGCCAATCCTTTCCGGCTCAGGGGCGTGGTTGACGTTGCGCTGAAAGCCAACGGCATCAGCACACAGGCCAAGCTTGAAACCAACACCTCCCTGACAGCCGTTTTAGCGGCAAGGGAAAATCTGGGTATTGCACTGGTTGAGCCGGTTACGGCTTACGGTATTCCCGTGCAGGGTACGGTGGTGCGACCACTGGCCGAAATCATACCTTGGGTCTGGAGTGTTCTGACCCCTGTTTTCAGGCCCTTGAATACCGAGGTCGAACGTCTGATCGAAAGTATCGGCAGCCTTGCGGAAGACTTGATCCCGGGCTTTCACCGGCATCCGCCTGAAGATCTGGAAAAACTTCAAAAGCGACTGTTCAGAGCAGGCGCGGAGGACAAAGCTCGTGGCACACGATAATGGCCTGACCAGACTGGAAGAGCGGCTGAAACGTGAAATGGAAGAGCTGAATCTTCCTGCTCGTTCATGGGTTTCCCAGACAAGCCAAGCAAACAAGCCTGATTATGATGTCATTGTCATTGGTGGCGGTATGCTGGGGCTGTCTGCCACTGCGGCCTTGCTTTTTCAGGGCATAACATCCGTGATCTGCCTCGACCGTGCGGAGCAGGGGCGTGAAGGGCCGTGGTTGAATTACGCCCGCATGCCTACCCTACGAACCCCTAAAACTGCTGTGGGGCCAGCGCTCGGTGTTCCTGCCCTGACATTTCGTGCGTGGTTCAGTGCGCAATATGGTGCCGAGGCCTGGAACGCGCTGGATAAAATTCCAACCCCGATGTGGATGGCGTATCTTTGCTGGTACCGTAAGGTTCTGGATTTGCCAGTGCGCAACCAGACAAACGTGACGGATATCGCCTTTTGTGACAATGGGCTGATAGCAGTCTCGGTCAGGGGCAGTGACGCACCGCTGACGGCCCGCCGTGTCGTGATTGCTACCGGAATTGACGGGCTGGGTCAGCCCGCTCTGCCGCCGGTAAGCAGTAAAATGTCTAGGAAATTTTACGCACATTCATCTGACATGGTGAATTTCGAAGCCCTGCAGGGTAAACGGGTTGGCGTGGTGGGAGCCGGAGCTTCTGCCATGGACAATGCGGCGACAGCGTTGGAAGCTGGTGCCAGCAGGGTGGATCTGTTTGTTAGGCGAGCACAGCTGCCTGATATCGACAAGTTCAGCGGTATCAGCAATGAAGGGCTGATTGTCGGGTACGTGGGCCTGCCGGATGAAATTAAATGGAAAATCATGCGCTCAGGATATGAGTTTCCGGTTCCGGCCCCGCGTGACAGCGTGCTGCGTGTTTTCCGGCATGCCAATGCCCATATGCGTCTGGATAGCCCGATTGTGGATGCGCGAGAGCATGCCGATGGACTGATTGTGCGCACTCCCCATGGCGAGGTGGAACTGGATTACCTTATTTTTGCAACCGGTTTTGCCTGCGCGCTAGACAAAAGGCCCGAACTGCGCAGGCTTGCCCCTCTGGTACGCCTATGGGAGGACAGCTTTACCCCCGCAGCAGGGGAAGACTGCGCCGGGCTTGCCGCACTACCCGATCTGGCAGACGATTTTTCATTTAAAGCCAAAAGCCCCGAACATGCTGCTGAGCTTTCGCGTGTTTACGCATTCAGTTTCGATGCGACACTCAGCCATGGTAAACTGACGAGTGGTGCGCCCGGGCTGACCGAGGCGGCCCAGCGTCTGGCGCGTGGTATTGTTTCCTCGCTGCTACGGGACGATGCAAAAATCATCTTGAAACAGTTCGAGGATTACAGTCGTTCCGAACTGCAGGGCAACGAATGGTCGCCAGAACAGGTTGTAACAACCGCCCACACAAAAGAGACAATGCCATGACACGTGATGTGCAAACGCTTTACAGCAATAGCCTGGTAATTGACGGTCTGCAGACCTGTGCATGGAGCCGACCTGTTTTTGAGGAAATGCGTTCTGCTGGCCTGACTGTAGTCAATGCCGCCTCCCTCCTGTGGGAAAACTTTAGCGAAGGCATGGCATATATCCGCACATGGGAGCAGCTTTTCGCCGATAATGCGGATCTGATCATGCCAATCCGCAATGTGGACGATATTGAAACGGCCAAACGCACCGGCCGGACCGGGATCAGCATTGGCTGGCAGAATACGTCTCCTCTGGAAGACAGGCTGGATTATATCCGCCTGTTCAAGCTGCTCGGTGTCAACATCATGCAGCTGACTTATAATACGCAGAATTATTCTGGTGCCGGATATCTGGAACTGCGCGACAGCGGGCTGACTGGTTTCGGGCGTGAGGTCATTGCTGAAATGAACCGCCAAGGCGTGCTGTGCGACCTCAGCCACGTGGGTGACCTGACGGCAGCTGAAGTCATTGAGCACTCACGTAAGCCGGTTTGCATTTCGCATGTGCTGCCCCGAGCCCTGCACGATGTAAAACGCAACAAACCTGATGATCTGTTCAGGGCCTGCGCTGCTAAGGGCGGTGTGATCGGTCTTAGCCTGTTCGCGCCCGGTTTGAAGGCTGGCAACGATGCCACGATAGAAGATTATCTGGACGCCATGTCTTATGTTCTGGACGTTGTGGGTGAAAACCATGTCGCTATCGGCACAGACTTCAGTACGGGGCATCCCCGCCCTGGCCCGTGGCAGGTATGGGCGAACCGCGATAAGGGCTATGCCCGGCAACTGACCAATTTTGCCCAGACGGTTATCCGTAAACCGGCAGGCATTGCAACAATTACAGAAACACCCAACCTTGTTCCGGCCATGCTCCGTCGCGGCTGGTCGGAAACGTGGATTACAAAAATTCTCGGGGAAAACTGGCTCCGTGTCTTCCGCGAAACATGGACAGCAGAAACATGACTACGCCTCTGCTCCTGAACCGGCGCGGTTTTCTGCTCGGGGGCACTGCGGCAGGTGCTACACTTGCTACAGGTGCCCGCGCGGAAAACATGACCGTATTGACGGTCGCCGGTTTCGCAGGGCCGTTTCAGAGTATTTTTCGTTCGGTTGTCATGGATACGTTCGAGCGCAAACGGCCGGGTGTCAGGGTCGTTTATAGACCGGTCATGAACTCTGCTCAGATGCTGGCCATGCTGCGTCTGGAACGTCAGGCCCCGCAGGTTGATGTGGCCATTACCGATATTTCAATCTCCTTTCTGGCGACGGCTGAAAAACTTCTGGCGCCACTGGCACCGGCAGCCGTGCCCAACCTTGCTGCACTGCCCCAATGGGCACAGCCTGACGGCATGATGGGCGTTGCATTTTCAACCGATAATCTGGCTCTTTTATACGATACGCGGGTTCTGAAATCGCCACCGCAAAGTTGGCTCAATCTGGCAAACCCGGATCTGTCTGATCAGATTTGTCTGCCTGTGGAAGACACAAGGGGGGTGGTGCTCCTGCCTTTGCTGACCCGCATGCAGGGAGGGGATTACCGGCAGAGCATAGAACCCGGTCTGGCCCTGATGCGCCGCTTCGCACCTCTGGTCGCGACATGGAACGCCCAACCTGATCTGTATACTCTTTTGCTGGCTGGAACCGTAGCGCTAGGCGTTGGCTGGAACGGGCGTGGAAGCATGATCGCACAGGCCAATCCGGGGACATTGTCCGCAGTGATCCCGCGAGAAGGTAGTGTCGCGCAGATCAATACACTCAACCTGACCGCCCATGCGCCTGCGGGCGATCTGGCTCAGGCGTTTATCGATCACGCCCTTTCAGCGGATGTTCAGGCAGCGTTTGCAGCCCGGGCGTATTATGGGCCAGTGAACAGCCGTGTTGTACTGCCCGAAGTCCTGAAACTTGCCATATCAGGTCCGCCGGGTGTCGCGGCAAAAGCCATGCAACTCGACTGGCATTTTGTCAGCGCGCATTACAGTGAATGGGTACGCCGTATCCAGCGAGAGGTTATCAGTGGTTGATGCTGCATCCTACCTGACTATCAGGAACCTGCACAAAACCTATCCCGGTTCAGCAGTGCCAGCCGTAGCGGATGCCTCCCTTACGCTCGAACGCGGGCGCATGCTCACACTGCTGGGTCCATCGGGCTGTGGCAAGACCACATTGCTGCGGATGCTGGCCGGGCTGACACTGCCGGAATCAGGTCTGGTGCTGGTCGGTGGCCGCTCCATGATCGGTGTGCCCCTGCACAAACGCAATATGGGCATGGTGTTTCAGTCCTATGCCCTGTTTCCGCATCTGGATGTTACGCGCAATATCGCCTTCGGGCTGGAGGTGAGGGGGCTGAACGAGACTGCCCGCCGCAAGCGCGTAGGGGACATGATAGACCTTATGCATCTGGGCGGGCTGGAACACAGGCGCGTTGCCGATCTTTCAGGCGGGCAAAGGCAGCGTGTCGCTCTGGCCCGTGCTCTTGCGATCGAGCCTGATATTCTCTTGCTGGACGAGCCTCTGGCCAATCTGGATGTCAAGCTGCGGGGCATCATGCGTGATGAAATCCGTAGCCTGCAACGCCGTCTGGGTATTACCTCGGTATTCGTAACACATGATCAGGAGGAAGCTCTTTCGATTGCGGATGTTGTGGCCGTTATGTCTGGCGGGCATATCCGCCAGATCGGCACTCCTGTCGAGATTTACGACCGTCCTGCCAGCCGTTTTGTGGCATCCTTTGTTGGGCGCGGCAATTTTCTATCAGCCCACTTCGTACATGCGGGCAGTGCTGATATTGACGGTTTAGGCCGCATGCCCATTCCAGAGGACATCATACCATGGGATGGCGCGGGCACCCTGTTTGTACGCCCGCACCATATCCACCTTGGCGCACCACAGGCCGGAGCTTACACATGCACCGCCAGAGTGGAAGATATTGTCTACACGGGAGATCGCTACCTTATCACCGCACAGGTTGGTCAGTATCGCTTGTGCGTGGAACAACCGGTCCCCCTGCCAGCCGGAATAAGCATCGGGCAGGATGTGCCTCTTTCATGGCTGCCAAGGGACATGCGCTTTGTCGCGGAGGACAGGACATGAGCGGGAGCATGCAGGCGTATCCCCGCTGGTTGCGCGGGCTGCTGCTTGCTCCGGGTCTGCTGGCACTAGCTGTCACCTTTATACTGCCGCTCATATGGCTGGGCCGGATATCGGTTTTACCCAGAAGTGGGGATGGTGTGACCCTTCCCGGGTTTACACTACAGGCTTACCAGCATGTGCTTGGTGACGGGTTTTACTGGTGGGTGCTCTGGAAAACGGTCTGGCTTGGGGTGCTGACAGCAGCCCTTGCCGTACCTATGGCTTTTCCTATCGCACTTTTTCTTGCTCGCACGACAACGCGCTGGCGTGGGGTTCTGGCTGCTCTGGCAATAGCGCCGCTTCTGACATCAACAGTTATCCGCACCTATGGCTGGATGGTCATTCTGGGGCGGCATGGCATGATTAACGACATGCTTTTGTGGTCGGGGTTGCTGGCCACGCCTGTCCGGCTTGATAACGGCACACTGGCGACGGTTATCGCATTGACAGAAATTCTGATGCCTTATGCCATTATATCGATCCTGAGCAATCTGGGGCGTCTGAATATGGAAATCGAACAGGCCGCAGCCCTGTTGGGGGCAACCCCTGTACAGGTGTTCCGCCGCGTTGTTCTGCCTTTGGTTCTGCCCGGGTTGATGACCGCAGCATTGCTGGTTTTTGTTCTTGCTATCAGTTCGCTTGTGACCCCCCAACTCATGGGTGGAGGGCGGGTGTTTGTGCTTGCGACTGAAATTTTCAACGAAACAACAGTAACCCTGAACTGGCAGGTTGCCGGAGCGCTCTCCATTCTGCTGCTGCTCCTGTTCGGTGGGGTTATTTCTGTCTACCAGCGCATTCTCAGTCGTATGGAGGAGCGGTTTTGAAACGCTCTGTCGGCCTGTGGTGCTGGAGGGGGCTGATTGTCGCCCTTTACGCGTTTCTGCTGGCTCCGCTTGTAGTCGTGCTTGTGGTCTCGTTCGATACCAGACCCTACCTGCGTTTCCCGCCCGAGCACCTGTCTTTAGGGTCTTATGTTGCGGTTTTGCACAATACCGCGTTTTTGCATGCGGGGCTGCTCAGCATTCTGGTTGGAGGGGCTGCGGCTTTGGTATCGCTCGCTGTCGGTACTGCGGCGGCCTTTGCGTTGGGTGGTAAGGCTTTTCCCGGCAGGGCTGTTGTGCAGGCCGTGCTTTTTTCCCCCATGGTGGTGCCCCATATCGTACTCGCGGTCGGGCTGATGATGACATTGCAGCCGTTTGGGCTGCTGGATACGCTGAGCGGTCTGGTTATCGCGCATGTTGGCATTACTCTGCCCTATGTTGTGCGCATCGTACTATCAGGACTGAAAAGCCTCGACCCCGCATGCGAGGAAGCTGCCCGCCTGCATGGCGCGACACCTTGGCAGGCATTCTGGCGTGTGACGTTGCCCGGATTACGTATGACACTGCTTGCCGCCGGGCTGATCGCCTTTCTGTTTTCGTTTGACGAGGCCGTTATCGTTCTGTTCATCGCAGGACATCGGGCCACGACTTTGCCGCTTGCAATCTATCATTATATCCAGTTCAGGACAGATCCACAGGTGGCTGCCCTGTCCGTTCTGGTTGTCCTCGCCAGTATGATCCCTGTGGTCATAATCGAGCGCGGTATCAACATTCGTCGTGCCCTAGCAGGATAGAACGGGAGAAATTCAGGACCTATGGCTAACGTAACACATGTGCGCACGCAGTATGGTCTTCTGGAAGGCCGTGTGGTTGATGGGGTTCATACTTTCCTGGGCGTTCCCTATGCCGCCTCTCTGCTGCCCGGCAGACGCTTTGCCCAGCCGCAGGAGCCAGATGCATGGACGGGTACCCGCCCGGCCCTGACACATGGGCCTGTATGCCCGCAGGTTCCTACCTATGGGCCGGTGGGGCATGGCGCAACATCCGTGCTGAACGCAGGAGAAGACTGCCTGACACTGAATATCCGCACGCAGGATATCCATGGCAAAGCCCCTGTGCTGGTCTGGGTGCATGGGGGTGGGTATGCCGTTGGTTCGGCAAACGAGCGCGTTCTCCAGAGTGGTGCTTTTGCCGCCAGCGGCATTGTGGAAGTTACGCTGAATTACCGATTGGGGGCTCTGGGCTTTCTGCATCTGGACGATGCACCGGACAATCGTGGGCTGCTCGATATCATCCGTGCGTTACAGTGGGTGCGTGACAATATTGCCGGTTTCGGGGGCGATCCTGCACGTGTGACCCTTGCTGGCCGGTCGGCAGGTGGCTTTGCCGTAGCAACCCTTATGGCCATGCCAGAGGCGCAGGGGCTTTTTTCCCGCGCCTTGATACAATCCGGCGCGACACCCGCTGTCCTACCCACGCATTGCGCTCAACGCACAACAGAGCGGTTCCTGTCCCGTCTTGGCACCAAGGCCAGCGCACTGGAAACGGCAGACCTCATACAGATCCTGAATGCTCAAAAGCAGATATGCGATGAATCCTATAACAACCATGACTGGCAACGCGATGGTTCCGTCACGGTTGTTGGTATTCCCTTCCAGCCTGTTATCGACCCGCATACCCTGCCAGAGCACCCCGAGCAGGCGGCAGCACAGGGGCGCGTAGCGCCCGTGCCAGTCATGATCGGCACAACATCGGCGGAATATCTCACGCATTCACGCATGCACCCGCACCTGACCTATCATGATCTTGTCCCTTTGCTGGACCCACGTGTGCGTCCTCTGGGTACAAGCGGAAAAACCATGGTCGAACGCTACCGCCATGCATTGCCCGAGCACAGCCCCATAGGGCTGTGGCGCGCTATCGCAGGCGATCTGGTATTCCAAAACCCCACAACACGCTATGCGTCTTTGCTCTGCCAGACCCAGCCGGTCTACAAATATCTGTACGGGGATATCCTTCCCGATGAAACGGGCGCCGCGCATGGAGCTGAACTGGCAGAAGTCTGGTGGCGGGACGGTCTGCGCGTTCAAGATCTTCCCCAAAGCTATCATGGGTTGAACGCAGTTTCTGCACGGCGGGTGCATGAGATATGGCGTAGCTTTATTGCCGATGCGGCACCAGTTCTACCACAAGGGTCGTATTGGCCCTCTTATAACCTTTCAAGTCCGATACTCCTTGCTATTTCAGATAGTGAAGTGCGTCATTTGGAAGACCCTTTTGTTGCAAGGGAGTCTCTATGGCATTCTTGATCGCCTAAGGGTGAGGCGGATCAAGAACCTGATGCGCCAATGATGGGCTGTCATGGCGGAACAGAACTGCCCATCCAGAGCGACATCATCCAGATGCGGGTTGGGATCGGCTATTATGTACAGGAGCACGGACTTGCCTGAACTAGGTGCCCCGGTAATGGTCAAACATTTTCCGGCGGGCACGTCGAATGAAAAAGGCCCGTCTGTGTATTGGAAAAGTTTTGTTCAGAAAAATCGTTTGGAAAGCAGTTACTTCCCTGCATTGCTAGTAGCCTGTACTCTTATTACAGGTGGGGGGACATCACGCGTGAGTTTCCGTCCGGCTTCCGGTAGCCGGATTTCGCATCGCACACCGGGTTCGTTATCCAGCAGTCTGACAGTTCCCTGATGCAGCCGGACAACGGCTCTAACCATACTCAGGCCAAGGCCGGTGCCGGGTATTGATCGACTGCGGTCAAGACGAACCATTTTTTCAAAAACACGTTCGCGCTCCTGCGGTGGAATGCCCGGCCCATCGTCTGCAACCGCGATCATGACAGCATTACCCGCCATGCCTGAAGAAACAGTAATCGTGCTCCCGCGTGGGCAGTGATTGGTGGCATTTTCCATAAGATTGGCCAACATCTGCATGAGAAGGACCCGGTTGCCTGAAAGAGGCAAGGCTTTGCGATCAAGCCTGAGGGTCAGCTTTTGTCCCCGCTCTTCGGTAATGGGCCGATAGAGCTCGGTAACGGAGTGCAGGATTTCATCAAGCACAATGTCCTGAGTGTCTGGAATGCCTTCTCCAGATTCTATCTGGGCGATTTTCAATAAGGTAGAGAAAATTTCGAGGGCTTCGTCCAGATTGACCTTAGCAAGGTTCAGGGTGTGTTGCTGAGAGTGCGATAGCCCTTCATGAGCGATCTCATCAAGGTGCTGGCCAAGATGTGCGAGGGGGCGCCTCATGTCATGAGCGATATCATCTGTAACCTGACGGATACTTTCGATCAGCCGTTCGTTTTTATCGAGCATCGCATTCAGGCTGGCTGCCAGATGCTCGAACTCATCATTTGTCGTATTCAGCGTCAGCCTGCGCGATATGCTGCCTTTCATGATATCGCGGGCTGTCTGGCTGATTGTCTCGATCTTGTTCAGGACAAGGCGGCTGACAATAAACCCGCCAGCAAAGCCGATTACGATAAAACCGGCAGCACTCCATGCGAGTGTGAACCAAAGGTCACGGCGTAAAGTCTGCACAGGTTCCGCGTCGATCCCGACAAATAGATACCCGCCGTCATCCAGAAGTACACCATATCCAATTACAGGACGATGATCGCGGGGGAGTGAACGGTGGGTCCATGAAAGTGTGCGCCAGCCAGTCTGTGGCCTGAGAGGCAGCATGTTACCCACGACGATATGCTTTTGCGCGTCTTGCAGAAGGTAATAGAAACCGGGCTCATTCCTGACCAGTTCGGTCATGACCGGACGCAGATGCGGGATATCATGAATGACAGCATCGGAAAGCGCTTCATCCCGTTCGTTGGAAATGACCTTCTGTAACTGCTGCCTGAGAAGATGCAGGCTATGATACCCTGAAACAGCCATGACGGTAATGCCGCAGACCACAAAGCATCCAGCAAACATTGCCATGATACGGAATGAAGAACTGCGGAAAACCGAAAACGGGTAAGGGGATGTACCCTGCTTCTTGTGCATGTTATGGGGTCCGCAAAATATAGCCATGTCCTTTGACTGTATGAATCAAGGGTGTTGCGTCCCTACCCAGTCTTTCTCTTAGGCGGCTGATATGGCTTGCAAGCAGGTTGCTGTGGATTGGAAAATTAATGTCCCAGACGGTCTGTAACAACATTTTATGAGAAAGAATAACGTTTGGGTTCCTCATGAAATATTCGAGTAATTTCAATTCCTGTGCTTGAATGTAAAGTTTTTCTCCGGCTCGTCGTACTTCGCGGTTCAGTAGGTTGATTTCGACATCGGCGAATGTCAGGGTCACTTCATTCTGGGGCTCTCTGCTGCGCCGTAGCAGGCTCTCTATCCGTGCGGAGAGTTCCATCAGGGCAAACGGCTTTACCAGATAATCATCTCCTCCATGCCGGAGGCCGGTAACACGGTCATGAATGCCATCCATCGTTGTGAGAAAAAGCACGGGGGTCTGAATATTGTGGCTGCGCAGGTGGGTCAGGATAGTCAGGCCATCAATGCCCGGAAGTCGGCGGTCGAGGATGATACAATCCCATGATCGGGTTATAGCCAGTTCCTGACCGCGGAGCCCATCAACAGTGGTTGTGATGTGGATATGTGAATCCTGAAAGAAACGCTCGATATATGTAACTGTCATGCTGTCATCTTCGATAAGAAGGACATCAGCGGCAGGGCTGAATACAAGCTCGCTCATACGCTGCTCCCAAGAGACCTCTTTAAGCATGTGCAGTTGCACGAACCACAACGCCAGCAGCAAGGTGAGGGGAACATTACCAATCGATGGTGCAGGAACATGTGCGCGCCATAAAAACGTCAGTGAGTGTCGCTTGCCATGACAGCAAGCGAATGATGAGCCGTATGTATGCGGTGTGGCAGTGGTAACGCATTAACGTCAGCGAAAGTTATATGAAAGAGCATGATGCAAACCAGTCTGCCATTGCGTAAGTCGTTAAAAAAGTAATTGCTGTGGGAGTTTTATCAATAAAATATGGTGTAAATTTTATTTCAATATTTTTTAGTTTTTGTGGGAATTTTTACTGCTTAATCTGGTGGGTATAATCAGGCTGTCCACACAAATAGTGTCGGTTTGTTATGTCCGAACATGCAGCGCTGAGAGAATTATGCCAGAGTGTGTTCTGGTCGTAAATCGAGTTTTGGCATCATACGTAAAGGGGGAGGGTTTCTATAATTAACAATTCCCAACACTGCGAGAACTGGATTGTCGAGACAAAAAAATAAAAATAGAGAATGAGATGCGTTCTCATAAAATGGTTTGGCGATATGTCGGTTCTTCGTGGTTTTTCTCGTGTGTTTTATTGCTCTTTCATGACGGGATGTCTCGCCGGGACAGCGTTGCAGTCTCAGGCTTATGGTGCAGAGACCCTTGTGCAGAAAGCGAAAGCCACACAGGAGTCAGGTTCCGTGCCGGCTCCAGGTGGAAGTGCTCAACCACACGATAAAAAGACTGCCGATAGCAAGAAAACGGAAGCGCAAGAACACCTGATCGTTTGGGGTAAAGCCAGACCGAAACTGACCGGGAATTCTCCGAATAAAAAATATACCGCGTCATTGCTCGACACCCCGCGCTCTATCTCTGTGGTGACTCAGGAGCAGATGAAACTGGTTAATGCGACCTCATTTGAAGAGGCTATGCGCACCGTGCCTGGTGTCAGTTTCCGAGCGGGTGATGCCTATGCCGTTCCGGGGGGTAACTACCCAGTAATCCGGGGTTTTGGTTCCTATAGTAATATGTTCATTGATGGCCTGCGCGATAGTGGTGTTACCCAGCGTGAAGTTTTTGACGTTGAGGAAATGGAGGTTCTGAAAGGCCCCGGTTCAGTATATGGTGGCCGTGGTGGTCTGGGCGGGCAGATCAATATTACCACGAAGAAAGCCCAGCTTGGAAACCTGACTTCCGGGCAGATCGGTTTTGGAACGGCGGCCTACAAGCGGGGCACGATCGATATCAACCGCCAGATAGGTTCATCCACAGCATTTCGGCTGAACGCCATGGGAGATGACGGCTATACGGCTGGCCGTGCGCCGGTTGGTGGCCATAAATGGGGTGTTGCGCCTTCATTGTCTTTCGGGCTTGGCACACCAACACGGCTGACCGTAGGGTATTATCATCTCTCGTCATATGACATGCCCGACTATTCTGCCCCTTACAGCAAAACCACACACGAACCGCTTGATATTCCCCGTCATACTGTTCTCGGATTAAAAGATCGAGATTTCGAGCGTAGTACAACAGATATGGGCCAGATTATATTCGAACAGGATATCTGGCGTGACTTTGTTTTTCGTAACACGTTGCAATGGACGAGCACACAATACGATTATATTGCCACAAACCCGCAATGGCAGAGCACTTCGCCCGCGAGCCAGATTATCGAGCTAGAAGCAAAATCGGGTCTGTTTCATACGGATAATTTTCAGGAACAGGCTATGGTGTCCGGGACGTTCAATACAGGCCCGATCCATCATTCCATCAATACAGGTATAGAAGTATCGCGTGAGCGTTCCACCCGTAACGAATATTACATCAAGGATGCTGCAGGGAATAACCTGCGTAACGGCGGGCCGTGCTCCATAGCGTATAACTGCGTTCTGGCATCGAATATAGGAGGGTGGAATCCGTCAAACCCCTGGACTGGTTCTTACACCATTGGAGAGCCGGGGATAGCGGCACTGAATACCAATGTGGATACAGGTTCGGCCTATGCGTTTGATACCATGAGCATGTTGAACGATCACCTGCTGATTAATGGAGGGGTGCGTTTTGATCGTTTCATGACTTCGGCCGTGCAGGGTAATGTCGGGCTCAGTAACAATCAGAGCTTTATCAACTATCAGGCGGGCGTGGTTTATAAACCGATCAAGCCGATCAGCCTGTATTTTTCCTACGCGACAGCGTCCAACCCTGTTGGCGTCGATGCGGGTGCCGATGGCCAGATTGCCCTATCAACCGCGAACAACAAACTGGCGCCTGAAAATGGCAGGAATATTGAAGTCGGTGCCAAGGCGGATCTGTTCGATGGCCGGTTTTCTATTACCGGCTCCCTGTTTGATGGAAAAATGACCAATGCACAGGTTTCGGATGGGTATGGCAACCAGATAGACGCAGGAACGCAACGCGTTCGTGGTGCTGAGATCAATGTTGCCGGTAACATTACACCGCGCTGGGAGGTATTCGGTGGATGGACCTATCTCGACAGCACCGTGGTGAGTGGTGGGCCGACCAATGCCAATGTGGGCAAGAGATTCCCCTATACGCCGGGGAACTCCATAGCCTTGTGGAGCACATATCGTCTGCTGTCACATCTCAAGGCGGGTGGGGGCATCACTTATATGAGCAAGCGCTATACGAACGTAAATGATTCAACATGGGTTCCGGGGTATGTGCGGATTGATCTGGTAGCGGATTATCAGATTACACATGCGCTGGACCTGCAGGTTAATCTGCAGAAACTTACAGATAAACTGTATTATGATAGAATTTATACAAACTATTCACGCATTGCGGCAGGACGTGCATTGACATTCCAGTTGAGTTTTAAAATGTAATACGGCTTCTTTTGCGGTTTGTATTGATATGGCATAGCGCGTATGCGGGTTACTCTGTGTCATTCGCTGCGCGTCTGCCAGAGGCCTTGCGGGCCTCTTCAGTCTGAGTGGTGCGGGCTGTATGGAGGCACCGTCTAACTGGCCACTCCACATATAGGAACGGCCTGTGTAGTTGGTCTCTATATGGCGGCCTCAGGTGACTGGTGTCTGTATTTGATACAGCAGTGTGGCCCCGTGCTGCCTATCTGGAATGCCAGAGCTCTTTCTGCGTCCGGCGACGGGAATATGAAAATCATTCAATCTATTTGGTGATTCTTCTCCTGAAAATATAAAGGCTTTTTGGAATATTATTCTGCGGAATGTAAAAAATATTTCATTCCGTTGGTGAATAATGGAATGGTGTCACATATTTTTATCTTTTTATAAAATATAATAAAAAATTGAGATATTACTTTGAAAATACACATCATATAAATTCTGTTAGTGTTGATATTGTAACGAACACGCTCTCTGGCGCGCGGTACATGCAACATGGAGAAGAAAAATTGAGCTTCTTTAAAGAACCAGTGCAGAAATACCCGGCGCATAAGAGCGCGGAAGGGTATCATCTGGCGTTGGATAAACGACAGATCCAAATGATTTCTATTGGCGGGGCGATTGGCACCGGGCTTTTTCTAGGGGCGGGGAGCCGGTTGCAGGCTGTTGGGCCTGCTCTGGCCGTGGTGTATCTGGTCTGCGGTATTTTTGCGTTTCTGATGCTGCGTGCCTTGGGGGAACTGGTGATGTACCGCCCCACCAGCGGTAGTTTTGTGTCCTATGCACAGGAGTTTCTGGGGCCGCGTGCTTCTTATATGGCCGGAGCACTTTCATTTTTCAGTTGGGCTATGACTGGCATTGTCGATATTACCGCCGTAGCGCTGTACATGCATTACTGGGGTGTTTTTGCCGCCGTGCCGCAATGGGTCATGGCGTTGATGGCGCTTGTGGTCATTACCACCATGAATCTTGTCGGGGTGAAATGGTTTGGCGAGATGGAGTTCTGGTTCTCGCTCATCAAGGTGGCGGCTCTGATCGCATTTTTTGCCGTAGGCTCCATCGTTCTGGGTATGCATACGCCTGTGGCGGGCGTTATGCCGGGCTTTTCATTGGTGACGGAGCATGGCGGGCTTTTTCCTCATGGGGTCATGCCAGCGCTCACCCTTATGCAAGGTGTGGTGTTTGCTTATTTTGGCATAGAGATGATCGGCACGGCGGCGGGTGAATGTCAGAACCCGCGTGAAGTTGTACCTGCGGCTATTAATAACGTTATTTGGCGTATCGCTATTTTCTATGTTGGTACGGTTACGCTTCTGGTGTTGCTGCTGCCGTGGTCTTCCTATCAGGCAGGTGTGAGCCCGTTTGTGACATTTTTCTCCCGCCTGGGGGTGCCGGGCATGGGCGGGATTATGAATCTTGTCGTGCTGACGGCAGCACTCTCCAGCCTTAACTCTGGTCTGTATTCTACGGGGCGTGTGTTGCGCACCATGGCTCTGGATGGTGCGGCACCGCGTTACCTTGTGCGCATGAACAGGCAGTCGGTGCCTTCTGCGGCCATTTTGACAACGGTTGCCATTTATCTGGTTGGGGTAGGGCTGAATTACTTCCTGCCGGCCCAGATTTTTGAAATTGTGCTCAACATGGCCTCTTTGGGTGTTATCAGCACATGGTGCTTCATTCTGGTGTGCCAGATGAAGCTGCGGCAGGCTATTGTGGCAGGGCGTATTGCCCCAACCAGTTTTGCCATGCCCGGCGCACCCTATACCACATGGGCAACGCTGGTGTTTTTTCTGGGTATTCTTGCCCTGATGGCGTTTGACTACCCCACGGGCACTTACTCCATTGCGGCAGTTCCCGTGCTGGCTCTGCTGCTTGTGGTCGGATGGAAACTGATGGGTGGTCGCCCGCTGCCTATAGAGCCCCAGACAGAGTTTTCGGCCATTCTGACGGATGCCGCTCCCTCCCGCCCAGACTTATCCGCTACGGATGGGGAGCACACGCTATGAGCTCGAAAGTGAATATTCTGGCCCGCGTCAGAGCGCTGTGTCTGAGCGGTATGGCCGCAGTCATCGGTGGGTTTGTCGTGCAGGGCCATCCGGCCAAGGCGGAGCAGTGGTATACGGGGTCTCTGGTTTCTCCTTCAGGGCCTTTGTCCAAAAAAGGCATGTTTCTGCTCGAACCTTACATGTATTACGCGGTGCCGTCTGGCATGATCGGCCCGCATAATGATGCCGTGCCCATGAGTTCGCCCCGCCAGCAGTCTGTGACCAGCCTGACAATTTACCGATATGCGATTACGGACACACTGAGTATCCAGAGTGAGCCAACCATCAGCTATCGCTGGAAGCATGGCGAAAACACCAGCAGTGGCCTGAAACTGGGTGACGTGCCGGTGGATCTGATGTGGCGTTACCTGACGGCTGACCCTGCCCGCTATATCCCGACGTTGAACCTGATTACCGGTGTTTCCTTTCCCACGGGTGATTATTCCAGTCTGGGACGGGCACAGGATGGCGTAGGCACCGGGGTTTATACCTATCGCGTGGCGTTGACAGAGCAGTCCACCTACACATTGCCCAATAACCATGAACTGCGCCTGCGTGTCTGGGCGACGTTTCGGCGCGCACTCACGACAGCTCATCTGCATGACATGAGCAGTTACGGGACAACGCAGGGGTTTCAGGGGCGGGCGCAGCCCGGCATGTATGGCGGGGCTGGGTTTTCGCTCGAATACGGGCTGAACCAGCGCTGGGTGCTGGCGCTGGATGTGGCACGTGACTGGTCTAACGGCACAAAGCTACGCGGCACCTATACCAATACGGGGCAGGTGGTTTCTCAGACAGGTGCACCGTCTGGTGACTGGCAGATTGCCCCTGCGGTTGAATATAACTGGAGCCCCCGCTACGGCATTATTGCTGGTGTATCGGTCTATTATGCGGGGCATAATACCGAGCGGGTTGTATCGCCCCAGTTTGCGTTTAATGCCCTTTATTGAAGGGTGGGGCGGCGGCTTGGTGTTCCGGGAGCGTTTGTGTGCTCCCGGATGGTTCATGCTCAAGGCTCTGCGCGGCACTTTCCTCGCTCAGGGCAAAGCCTGTCAGCCCGCCCATAACGGCAGCCAGTCCGGCATAGTCCGCAAGCCCAAGGGACAGATGACCGGTCAGCAGGGTTTCGCCCAGCAGGGTAAAGGCGACTTCCCCCGCCTGTGTCGCATCAACCGCTGCGATCAGATAGGGGTTGGAGGATGTATTGCGCGCATGAATGAACAATGGCGTGGCGAGGCAGCCTGCTACCAGTGCGATAATACCGGTAGCGGTAATCTGCCCCAGATCGGGTGCGGGAGGACGAATGACGATAACCAGCCCGATAAGAAAGGGCAGGGCCCCCAGTGTCATCAGCAGCACGGCGGCCAGCGGGTCCTGCAGGGGGCGGTAGAGCGGTGCGGTATTGTGGCGCAGGCGGTTGAGCAACTGGTTGCCAATGGGGTAGCAGAAAGCGGCGATACAAAGTGGCACCACACCCGCCATAACCTGCTCCAGCGGCACACCGTCCAATAACCGGTTGGCGTTTAGCCCGATGATACCTATGAAAATCAGCCCCAGAAACACCAGCCCGCGGAGTGGCACTTTCTCCCCAAAGGCGCGCAGCACGATAGGGGTGGCGATAAGGGTGCTCTGCCATGTGGCCGCAACAATCCAGCCCGGCGCATGGTTGGCAGCAAAACAGCAGCATGCGTAAAACATGCCATAGCCAACACTGCCAGCCCCCAGCCAGAAACCGGCCCGGTGCACGAACAGGCGCCCAAGCATGGCCAGATAGGCGGGGCCTTTGCTTGCCAGCAACCACAGCGTAAGCAGGGCTGCTGTTTCGATATAGCGCAGGGCCGCGCTCCATACCCATGGCCCACCTTGCAGGCTGATGACGCGGTTTAGAATAAAGGTGGTGGAAAACAGTGCGGAGGCGATTAGCCCCTGACAGATCAGGCGTGGGGCACGCGTTGTATTTTGCGTGGTGGTATGCACCGCGTTCCGGCCAGTTGGTCTTGTAACCGGCGGGCTTGTATGAGAGGGAGAAACCGGATGACCGGAGGCAGGAAAATCTGGCATATCTGTGCTGGGGCTTCTGTAATGGCAAACAGGCAGAATATACCGGCAATCTATTGGAATGTGTTTTCGTTTTTTGCTGAAGTTTGAGCATATTAAACGAGAGTTTTTAAAAAGTTCGGAATAATCATGCAGATATATACGGAAATGCGGAAGATTTGATCATGGCGGACGTGCTGGACAGAACCGACCGGAAGATTCTGCGTCTTTTGCAGGGTAATGGGCGTATTTCCAACGCGGATCTGGCTGAGGAGGTCAATATCAGCCCGGCCACATGCCATCGCCGCCTGCAACGCCTGTTTGATGAAGGATATGTCAAAGGCGTGCGCGGCATGGTCAATGCCGACAAGGTCGATCTGGGAACGCTCGTGCTGGTGGGGGTTGTGCTCGATCGTTCGACACCAGACAGTTTTGCCGAGTTTGAGGCGGCTGTCAGCCAGATTTCCTCCATTCTGGACTGTTATCTGGTGGCGGGGGACTTTGATTACTTTCTCAAGATCCGGGTGCGTGACATGGCGGATTTCAACCGCCTGCACGCGACAAAACTTATTACCCTGCCATCTGTCCGGCAGACACGTACGTTTTTCACCCTGAAAACCGTAGCAGACACGCGGCCACTGGATTTCTAGCCCCTTGCTTCCATCACGCCTGTGCAGGGTGGTGGTTGACGCTTGCGATCGCGTGCTCGTGGTAATGTCATGCGCTTTGGAATGCTGCTGTAGTATAAGGCCACACATATAGCGACGGCTTCTGTCATGGTCTTGTGGTGTCTGAAAAACCATGTGGTGCCGGGCAAAGGAGCGCGGGGCAGGTATGGTGGATCAAGAAAACAGGCCGACTACTGTCGAAGCCGTATTCGCTTCCAGCGGGCAGGCTCACGGACCCGCTCCCGCAGAAGATAACGACCCCGAATGGCCCAGCCCGGTTGTAGGGCCGAGTCGGCCTCGCCTGTTCAGCGTGTTAGGGCCGGGGCTTGTGACCGGCGCATCGGATGATGATCCGAGCGGTATAGCCACTTACTCCCAAGTAGGGGCACAGTTCGGTTACGGGCTGTCTTGGTCTTTGCTGGTAACCTACCCGCTCATGGTTGCCATGCAGATGATCAGCGCACGGTTGGGGCGCACAACAGGGCACGGGCTGGCTGGCGTATTACGGCTTTATTGCCCATCCTGGCTGCTGAGTGCGATGGTTGTTCTGCTGCTGGTGGCTAATATCGTTAATCTGGGGGCAGACCTTGGCGCCATGGCGGATGCGCTAAACCTGCTTTTGCCAAGTGGCCGGGTGCTATATGTGCTGCTGTTTGCCGCCGTGGCCATTTCTATGCAGTTGTTCTTGCAATACACGCGCTACGTGGCAGTGCTGAAATGGCTGACACTCGTGCTTTTTGCGTATTTCGCGGCGCTGGCCTGTGTGCGGGTGGACTGGTGGACGCTGGGCCGCCAACTTGTCTGGCCGGATTGGCGCAGCACGCATACCGCAGGGTACTGGACAGCCCTTGTTGCCATTCTGGGTACAACAATCAGCCCGTATCTATTTTTCTGGCAGGCTTCCGAAGAAGTGGAGGACATGCATGTCTATCCCCGTCGGGTTAATCTGGTGGATGCACCCGCGCAGGGTAAAAATGCCCTGAAGCGGATCAGGATCGATACGCTGGTGGGCATGGCGTTTTCAAACCTTGTCGCGCTGGCCATTCTGGTTACGACCGCCGCCACGCTCAATGTGCATGGCGTGACAGATATCCAGACCTCCGCACAGGCGGCCGAGGCTCTGAGGCCGATTGCCGGACGTTTTGCATCCCTGATCTTTACCTTGGGTATTGTGGGGACAGGGCTGCTGGCCGTGCCGGTTCTGGCAGGCTCTGCTGCTTATGCCGTGGGCGAGGCCCGTCAGTGGCCAACCGGGTTGGAGCGCCGCCCCAAGGAAGCGCAGGCGTTTTACGCAACATTGGTGCTGGCGACACTGGTGGGCATGATCCTGAACTTCGCCCCTATCGACCCTATCAAGGCACTGTTTTGGAGTGCGGTTCTGAATGGCGTGGTGGCGGTGCCCGTTATGGTTGTGATGATGATTGTGGCCAGCCGTGCTGACATTATGGGGCGGTTTGTCATTCGTGGTCTGCTGAAATGGCTGGGCTGGGCCGCAACACTCATGATGGCGGGTGTGGTTGCAGGCATGCTGTGGAGCTTTGGCGGGTAGGGCGTATCGCTGTTTTTGGCGCGTGAGAACGGTCATTTGGTTGCATCAGCGGTGTGCCAACCCTGCTGATGCAGGCAGTGTGGGGGGTATGCCACGGTGTGGATGCAATGCATCAAATGATATTGACAATTATTCTTAATTAAGAGAAGGCTCACAAAATTTTCCAGTGTGAGTCTGTATCATGAGCTTCCGTGCCCTTTGCCTGAACACACTTTGCGTATCTGCTTTGCTGTCCGGTGTGGGGCCAGTGCGGTTTTTTGCTCTTTCCGCAGCCCATGCGCAGGACGGTAAAGTCCAGAACGCCACCCCGGCAAAGAACGTGGCAAATCCGAAACACACGGCCAGCCCTGTTGCCCAGTCTTCTGCTCCGTCACAGGTTGCTGCACCTGTGGTGGCCGGTAAGGAAGAGGATCTGGTGGTTAAGGCCTCGCGCAACAACCGCATGTATGTTTCCAGCGGTGGCGATTTGGGGGCGCTCGGGCACAAGAAAGGGCTGGATGTGCCCTTCAATATCCGCAGCTACAACGCCAGCCTTATTCTTAACCAGCAGTCCCAGACATTGGGGGATGTGCTGCTTAATGATCCGACTGTGAGAACAACGACAGGTTACGGTAATTACGCTCAGCTTTTTCAGATTCGTGGCTTTACCCTGTATGGTGATGATATCGCCATTGACGGCCTGTATGGCGTAACACCTCGCCAGCTTGTGTCGCCCCAGCTTTACGAATCAGTGCAGGTGCTCAATGGCGCAAGCGCGTTTCTTAACGGTGCGGCTCCCGGTGGCTCCGCCATTGGTGGTAATGTCAATCTTATCTCCAAACGGGCCGCAGCAACCGACATAACCCGGGTTACGGGCGATTATACCAGCAGTGCTCAGGGTGGCGGCGCGGTTGATATCAGCCGCAGGTTTGGTCAGGACCGGGCTTACGGTTTTCGTTTCAACGCCGCTGGTATGGATGGCGAAACCCCCATTGATGGCGAACGCCGTGCCGATATCGCGCTGGGTGGCGCGTTTGACTGGCACAATGACGATACCCGCATCAATATGAACATGAACTACCAGAAGCAGCAGGTTTTTGGCGGGCGTAGTGCTATTATCGTTTCCAGCCTTGCTACAGGTATGCCTGCCCCCCTGCCGACTTCGCCTTCAAAAAACTGGGGTCAGCGCTGGGCTTATACGGACCTGTCCTACCTGTTCGGCACGATGGGTATCGAGCATGACTTCGGAAAAAACGTGACTGTCTATGGAAAATTCGGTGCACAGAGTGGCAACGAAATGGGCAATTACGCCACCACCACCCTGACGAACTCCCGCACGGGCGCGGGTACTGTCGGGGCAATGGCTACGGCCTATAACGTCATGAACGAAGCAACGCAGGCCGGTGTGCGTGCCCATGTGGAAACAGGTTTCATCAAACACGAAATCAATGCTGGGGGATCGGCTATCTGGGAGGAGTCCGATTCTGCCTATGCTATGAGTCTGGTCGGGGTATCGGGTAACATCTATAATCCAACACAGTTTACCCCGAATGAAACCTATGCCCGTGGCAATATGAGCGATCCGGGGCGTGTTTCATGGAACAAGCTTTACAGCCTGTTCCTGTCAGATACGATGACCTTCTGGCATGACCGCATTTCTTTGACGGGTGGCTTCCGGTATCAGGATATTCTCTCCAACTCCTATGCGTATGGCAGTGGAGAGATGCAGACACATTATAATTCGTCCGCGTTCTCTCCGGTTATTGGTCTGGTCATTCATCCGGTCAAACATGTTGCCGTGTAGTTCAATCGTATTCAGGGGTTGTCTGCGGGCTCAGTCGTTGGTTCCACCTATGTCAATGCCGGGCAGGTTTTCGCACCGTATGAAAGCACGCAGTACGAAGTGGGGGCCAAATACGACATTGGCCGTTTTTCGGCAGGCGTTGCGTTCTACCAGACCTCCATGCCGTATGGGGTGGTGGAGGCCTACGGCAATACAGGCCAGTTACTCTATAGCCAGAACGGTCAGGAGAGAAACCGGGGTATGGAACTGACCTTTAATGGCGAAATCATACGTGGGCTGCGCTTTAACGGTGGCCTTACTTTGATTGATGCCAAACAGGTACGGGCGGCAAGTGAAGATAATAATGGTAAAACAGCTATTGGTGTTCCCAATTATACCATTAACGGCAACCTCGAATATGATGTGCCATTCGTTAAAGGTCTGACTTTGGTCGGGCGTGTTATCAGCACGGGCAAACAGCAGTTCAACAACGCTAATAGTGCACATCTGCCCGCATGGTCACGTTTCGATCTTGGCGCACGTTATACGTTCCTTGTGCGGGGCAAAGCGCTGACTACACGGTTTGAAGTCGATAACGTCGGTAACCAGCGTTACTGGGCCTCTGTTTATCAGAGCAATCTGATCATGGGTGACCCGGAAACCTTCAAGTTCTCGATCACGGCTGATCTTTAAGGCGTGTTGCCCGGCATGGTATTGATTGCCGGGCAGCCTGATCAGAACCCTCCAGAATTGTGCAGGAATTCTCGCAGGGCCTGCAAAAAGGTGCGGACATTGGCACTGGCGTTGTGGCGGGGGGGCATGACAGCGTAAAGATCCGTTTTTTCTCCATACAGGTCGGGGAATATACGGATCAGCTTGCCGCTTTCTATATCCTGCGACACATCGCAGAGCAGCTTGTAGGCAATGCCTTGCCCGGCCAGCGCCCAGTCATGGATAATTTCGCAACTGGTGGTCGACAGACGGGAAGGCACGGTAATGACATCGCGCTTTTCGTCGTCACCAATGGCCCAGCGGTTCAGCACGGTCATGGTCTTGTGGCGGCGCAGGCATAGGCAGTCATGGTGGATCAGCTCCTGCGGTGTGCGCGGGAGTGTTGTGCGGGCAATATAGGCGGGTGATGCACAAAGTACGCGCCGGGTCGTGGCCAGCAGGGTTACGGTGGCCCCCTGTGTGTCAGGCATGCCCAGCCGTAGGATGACATCAAGGCAGTCACTGAAATCGTGCAGGCCTTCACCCGCCAGCGCCAGGCTGATCTTGAGCTTTGGGTAGCGTTCGCTGAAGCTGGCGATAAAGGGTGCAATCTGCCTGCGGCCCAGTTCAACGGGAGCGCCAATGCTCAGCGTGCCCTGCGGTACCGTATTTGCGATGGACAGATCGTTCTGAAGCTGGTCAATATCGGCAATGATCTGCACGCCGCGTTCATAAAGCACCCGGCCTGTTTCGCTGGGGCGGAAGTGGCGTGTGGTGCGTACGATCAGGCTGGCGCCCAGACGATCCTCCAGCCGCGACAGGCGGCGCGAGACCACGGCGGGCGATGTGCCCATGCTGCGGGCTGTGGCGGAAATGCTTCCAGCCTCGACCAGCACCGTAAAGAAGCGCAGGTCGCTGATCTCGTCGTAAGACATGAAATGCTCCATTGTTGCATCAGACGCAAAAGCGTTTTTCCGGTTTTGTGACTACCGGCGCCATGCCGCTTCAAGACATAGTGATCCAGCGTAAAGGCCATTCTGTGGCGCACCCGCTTCTGATGCGCCGCCAACGATAGCGGCGGCACCCGGACAAGGGAACGCGGCGAATGACCGGACGCTAAACAGATAAGAACGATGCCGCCACATGTATGGCGGCACGGCACGTCCGCGGAGAGATCATGTCAGACCATAGCCAGACCATTACACCCTCGACCAGTACCCCCCTGACCGGTGCCGCCCTGAAAGCCGCTCTGGTGGGAACATGGGAACTTGTTTCCTATCAGGTAGAGGAAGAGGAAAGCGGCGCGCTGATTGATGCCATGGGAGACCATCCGCGCGGGCGCGTCGTTTTTACGCAGGATGACTGGGTGGCCTTCAACCTTGAGGGTACAGGCCGCACGCCAGCCAAGAACGATGCCGACCGTGCCCAGCTCATGCAGACACTCGTGGCCTATATCGGACGCTATCATATTGAAGACAATCAGTGGATCACGCAGGTGGAAACCGCATGGGCACCCGAATGGGTAGGCACCCAGCAACGGCGCACCGTGACTGTAAACGGGAATACCGCGGACGTGATTACGCCTTGGCGGCTTATGCCTAACTGGGGTGGCGGGCAGATGTCGCGTAGCATCATTCGTTTCCGCCGGGCCCGCTAATAAAGCAAGGCGCAGGCCGGGCGGCCATGCCCGGTTTGGGCTACATGGCGGTTCGCACCGTCCGTGTTGGTGAACACCCCTTCCGATACTGGATTCGGAAGGGGTTTTTTATATGGATGTGCTGGTGGCGCGCTCCGTGCCTGCGCAAGGTCTTGGGTGTGCGGGCAACGCCATATCCTTGTTTTTCAATAAAATTGATGCGGGAAAGCGGGGAAGGGAAGGGCGCTAAGACGCAGATTTATTCCCTATTCAGAACGATTTTTCTGGCAATCAGGCGGCGGTTTGCGCTAATGAGTAATACGATTTGTTGACACGGTATTACTAATTGAGCATATCCTTGGTGGCGCAGGGACGAAAAGCAGGGGGGAAAGAACCTTCTGCAACAGGAGTTTCGTTCTCAGATTGGCGCCGGGGAATGACATTGCGCCGTTGGGCCTGCTGGCACAGACGGTAGCGGGACAGTACGGGAGAGCGGGCGATGTCACGCATGTCCGGATGGGCACTATACGGAAAGGTCGGCCGGAAAAGCCGCGTGGTTCTGGGTGGGCTTTCCATCCTTCTGCCGCTGCTGCTCTGGAGCGCTGTCAGTTATGTGCCATTCATCTGGCACCCTCAGATACTGGTGACCGACCCGGGTGGGGAAGATTATCTGGAAGAAGGCATGCGCATGAAGCGTGCCGATTTCGAGCGTGCCGTGCAGGAAATGCACGCGGCAGGCCAGAAAGCGCCAGAAGGTGTGCCGGTCAACCCGGTTTACCTGCCTTCGCCCGGCGGTGTGTTTTCCGCTTTTGTTCAGGCTTTCATTCAGCCTGATTCGCGTGGGCCGGAAAAATCCATCCTTCAGGCGTTCTGGCACAGTATCCAGATCATTTTCTGGGGCTTTGTCATTTCTTCCGTCATCGGGGTGCCGCTGGGCGTTCTGTGTGGGGCTCTGCCTGCGCTTTCACGGCTTGTTGAACCCTCGGTGGACTTTCTGCGCTATCTGCCTGCGCCGGCTTTCGGGGCGCTTATGGTGGCTATTCTGGGTATTTATGATGCCCCCAAGATTGCCATTATTGTTATCGGCACGCTGTTTCAGCAGATTCTTGTTATTGCCAACACCACGCGCAAGCTCGATTTCGGCCTGATGGAGGCCGCCCGCACGCTGGGCGCGCGGGGCAAGAAGCTAATGTTCTGCGTGGTGGTGCCCGGTATTCTGCCCGATCTCTACCGCGACCAGCGCATTCTGCTGGGTTGGGCGTGGACGTATCTTATCGTGGCGGAACTGATCGGCACATCCTCGGGTATTACGTGGTTTATTACCCAGCAGGCCCGGTATCAGCACTTTGCCAATGTTTACGCAGCCATGGCGCTGATCGGGATCGTTGGTCTGGGCACGGACATGCTGCTTGGCTTTGCCGCGCGCTTTCTGTTCCGCTGGAAGCAGGAGACTGAGTGATGAGTGCAGACAACGGTAAAACAGTCGACTATCGCGTGCTGCCTGCTGATGTGGCGGAGCGCATGGAGCGTATCAAGGCGCGCGATGTGGTGCTGCGGGTGGAAAACCTCGGCAAAATCTTCGCCCAGCGTGGCCGTGAGACGGTAGCGCTTGAAGATATCAACATGAATGTCCACCGCCGTGAATTCGTGTGCGTGGTCGGGCCTTCGGGTTGTGGCAAATCCACGCTGGTGCGGATTCTCGCCGGGCTGGAGCAGGCATCTTCAGGGCGGATTCTGGTGGATGACAAGCCGGTTGAAGGCCCCGGGCCTGACCGTGGCATGGTGTTCCAGAAATACACGCTCTTTCCGTGGCGGACTGTGTGCCAGAACGTCATGTTCGGGCTTGAAATGGCTGGCATCAGCAAGGACGAAAGCCGGCGGCAGGCCATGCAGTGGCTACAGGCCATCGGGCTGGAACGCTTTGCGGAATCGCTGCCGCACCAGCTTTCGGGTGGTATGCAGCAGCGCGTGGCCATTGCCCGTGCTCTGGCGGCCCAGCCCCGCGTATTGCTGATGGATGAACCCTTCAGCGCGCTGGACGCCCAGACTCGCGTGCGGATGCAGACCCACCTGATGGAGATCTGGCGCAAGATCGACATCACCATCGTCTTTATTACCCATGATCTGGATGAGGCCATTTATCTGGCAGACCGGATTCTGGTGCTCAAGGCGCATCCGGGCCGGGTGGAAGAGGTGATAGAAGTGCCGCTGTCGCGCCCGCGCCGGGCAGAGCAGATGACCAGTGCAGAGTTTCAGGCGACCAAGGCTCATCTTGAATCGCTCATTCATGCACCGGCAGAAGAAACGCCCGATGAGTTCGAGGGTACGGAAGTGCCTCTCCTGACACTCGTCACGGATGTTGTGGAATAAAAGGGAGCACGGCAGATGGCCCGCAAAAAAGCAGAAGAGCAGGTCAGCCGCATCAGTGTCTCTCTCCCGCCGCACATCCTGCGTGAACTGGATGGCATGGTGGCCGACAAGGGATATGTCAGCCGTTCGCAGGCCATCCAGCATATCCTGCATGAAGCCCTGACCGACTGCCGTCAGGAAGATGATAACGAAATCATGGCTGGTGTAATCGTGCTGTTTTATAACAACTCGACAACCGGCCTGCAGCAGAAACTGGCAGATATGCAGTATGAGAACGTGGCGGAAGTCATAAGCTCCCTGCACGTCAACCTGATCCGGCGGCAGACCCTTGAGGTTGTTCTGGTTCAGGGGCGGGTTGCCAAGCTGCATGAAATAGAAAACAGGTTTTCAACCCTGCCGGGCGTTATTTCCGGCCGTATGCACCTGATTGCTTCCCTTATTCCCCCGTTGCACGAGGTCGGACGCGAGGCCTTGGTGGATGTGGGGCCTGTATAAGTTCATGGTGATGCCGTGATGTGAAACCCGCTGTGGGCACGGCATTCTTTTCGGATAAAGAGGACAGAACCATGCAGATCGATCAGCAAAGTCCGGAATGGTACCGGGCCCGTTACAACCAGCTGCGTGACCGCGCTCTGGGTGAAGAGCGTGCGGAGCGCTCCGGGCAGGGGTTTATTGCCATGGACGACACGGCTGTACTGCACCGTGAAACCGTGCCGGGCGGGTGGTACTGGAGCACGTTCGTGCCGCGCGGTCAGGCCCTGCGCCTGATCAATACCGCAGGCAACAAGGGTGTGTCCGTCATGCTGTGGAACGCGGATGACCTGAGTGAGCGCTTTAATGCCGGTGATACGCTCAAGCTGCAGTGGACAACCCAGCTTAGCACGGGCCGTGTGCTGTTTTCCGATATGGGGCGCGTTCTGGCCTCTATCATTAACGATACCTGCGGCACGTCCGATACCATCATGGGGGGCAGCACGCCGTCTTCCAACGCGCGTAACTTCGGTAATCCTGCCCTGCGCAACACCCGTAACAACATGCGCCTGATTGCGGGCAAGCATGGGCTGGATGTGCGTGACGTTCCTGCCTGCATCTCGTTCTTTTCCCATGTGAGTGTCGGGGCCGAGGGCGGCCTGTCATGGGTGGATGGCAGCGTGCAGCCCGGCGGTGTGGTGGACCTGCGCGCGGAAATGAACCTCCTTGTCGGGGTGTCCAACTGCCCGCATCCCTTCAGCCCGGACAGCACATTCGCACCCGGCCCCATTGATGTGGTGCGCTGGCAGGCTCCGGCCCCGGCTGCGGATGATCTGTGCCGCACGTTCTGTGAAGAAGCACAGCGCGGCTTCGAGAACACCGACCCTCTTTTCGCCTGATAACCGAAAGGCACGAAATCATGAGCAATGTTTCCTCTTCCGTCGTGCTCGATCAGGTTGTGCCCGCGCGCGCACCCTGGTCTGCGGTGGTGAAAAAAGGCCAGACCCTGCGGATCATCGATCTGGAAAGCCAGCAGGCGGTGGACGCCCTTTTTTATAATGCCCACGCCTATTCCGAGCGCTACAGCGCACAGGAAACGGTGATCGCTCAGGGTTCTGCCTATATTGGCAAGGGCACCGGGCTCTATTCCAACGAAGGGCGTGTGCTGATGACGCTGGTGGAAGACACCTGCGGCCGTCATGACACGCTGGCCGGTGCCTGCAGTTGTGAATCCAACACCGTGCGCTTTGGGCATGAGACAAAATACATGCATGCCTGCCGTGAAAATTTCCTGATCGAAGTAGGAAAATACGGCATGGGCAAGCGCGATATTGTCGGCAATGTCAATTTTTTCATGAACGTGCCGGTTCTGGAAAATGGCGAGCTGGTGATTGACGATGGCCTGTCAGACCCCGGCGGGTATGTTGACCTTCTGGCAGAAATGGACACGCTGGTGGTGTTGTCCAACTGTCCGCAGGTCAACAACCCCTGCAACGGCTTTGTACCCACGCCTATCCGCGTGATTATCAGCGAAGCCGTTCCGGCCTGAAACTGCCGGGGCTCCGGCGTGTAAAGTTTGTTGGAAAGACCTGACATGTTCTCGAAAGTTCTGATTGCAAACCGTGGTGAAACCGTCCGCCGTATCGGCCGCACCCTGCGCCGGATGGAAATCGGCTCGGTTGCTGTCTGCTCCGAAGCGGATCGCTTCGCGCCACCCGTTCTTGAGGCAGATGAAGCCGTGCTGATCGGGCCTGCGGCGGTTGCACAGAGCTATCTGAACATGGATGCCATTTTGCAGGCCTGCCGCGATACCGGCGCGCAGGCTGTGCATCCGGGCTATGGTTTTCTGAGCGAACGCGCGGAGTTTGCCGATCGTCTGGCGGCAGAGGGCATCCGCTTCATTGGCCCGCGGCCCGAGCATATGCGTGCGTTTGGTCTCAAACATACGGCGCGTGCTCTGGCGCAGGAAAACGGGGTGCCGTTGCTGCCGGGTACGGATATTTTGTCTACGGCGGATGATGCGGCGCGTGAGGCTGAGCAGATCGGTTATCCGGTCATGCTCAAAAGCACTGCGGGCGGTGGCGGTATCGGCATGCAGGTCTGTCAGGACGAGGCGGCCCTGCGCACCTGCTTTGAGGCCGTGTCGCGTCTGGGTGGCAACAACTTTGGCGATGCCCGCGTCTTTTTGGAAAAATTCATTGCCAGCGCACGGCATATCGAAGTGCAGATTTTTGGCGATGGCCGCGGCGGTATTCTGACACTGGGTGAACGTGACTGCTCCTTGCAGCGGCGTAACCAGAAGGTGATCGAGGAAACTCCCGGCCCCGGTCTTGATGAAGCCACGCGGCAGGCCCTGCGGCGTGCGGCCAAGGCGCTGTGTGGCGCGGTGCAGTATGAATCGGCCGGAACGGTCGAATTCATTTACGATACCCAGAGTGGCCGCTTCTACTTCCTTGAGGTCAACACCCGCCTGCAGGTGGAACACTGCGTGACCGAAGAAACCTTCGGGGTCGATCTGGTGGAGTGGATGATCCGTCAGGCGGATGGGTCCTTTACCCTGCCTGAGCAGGATAGTCTGGTGCCGGTTGGTGCCGCGGTGGAAGCGCGTATTTACGCCGAAAATCCGGCTGAAAACTTCCGTCCTTCTACCGGGCGGCTGACACAGGTTTCCTTCCCCGCTGGCGTGCGGGTGGATGGCTGGGTTGAAACCGGCACGGAAATTACCCCGCATTATGACCCCATGCTGGCCAAGGTGATTGCAACCGGGGCCGATCGGGCGGAGGCGCTGCGTAACCTGCATAACGCCCTGTGCGCGACCCGGCTGGACGGGCTGGAAAGCAATCTTGATTACCTGCGCGCTATTACGGCGCACCCGCAGGTGATCGCGGGGGCCGTGACGACAGGTTTCCTCAACGTCTTCTCCTATATGCCCAACACCATGGAAGTGCTGGCTCCGGGCCTGCAATCCACCGTGCAGGACTGGCCCGGTCGCGTTGGTTACTGGGATGTAGGCGTGCCACCCAACGGGCCGATGGATGACCGTAACTTCCGTCTGGCAAACCGGATTGTCGGGAACGCACAGGGTGCGCCTGCTCTGGAACTGACAGTTTCCGGGCCGGTACTGCGCTTCAATGCCCCCGCCACCATCGCGCTGACAGGCGCGCTCATGCCCGCCACACTGGATGGCGAGGCGGTGCCTTACTGGCTGCCGGTGGCTGTAAAAGCCGGGCAGGTGCTCGCTCTGGGGCAGATCAAAGGGGCAGGGCACAGAACCTATCTGGCGGTTGCGGGCGGGCTGGATGCGCCGCAGTATCTGGGCTCCAGCTCCACCTTCATGCTGGGGCAGTTTGGTGGACATGCCACGGGGCAGCTACGTACGGGCGATGTACTGCGTTTCCATGCCAGCACCGCGCAGCCCGAGGGTGAAACGGTGCCCGAGGGCGAACGCCCGGAGCTGACCAGCGAGTGGGAAATCGGGGTGCTGTACGGCCCCCATGGCGCACCTGAGTTTTTCCAGCCTGACGATATTGCCGACCTGTTTTCCAGCACTTACGAGGTGCATTTCAACAGTGCGCGCACAGGGGTGCGCCTGATCGGCCCCAAGCCGCGCTGGGCGCGGACCGATGGGGGCGAGGCCGGGCTGCATCCGTCCAATATTCACGATAATGCCTATGCTATCGGGGCTATCGATTTTACCGGCGATATGCCCATTCTGCTGGGGCCTGACGGGCCGAGCCTTGGTGGGTTTGTCTGCCCTGCCGTGGTGGTGCGCGACGAGTTGTGGAAACTCGGCCAGCTTCACCCCGGAGACAAGGTGCGTTTTCGCAGGGTGATGCCGCCTGCGCTGTCCCTGCCGTTCCTTTCCGCGCCGGTTGAGGGGGATAACCCCGTGCTGCATCGTTCGGAAGGGACGGTGCCGGTTGTGTATCGTCGGGCGGGTGAGCAGTATCTGCTGCTGGAATTTGGCGAGCCGGTGCTCGATATTCCCCTGCGCCTGCGTGTGCAGCTTATGCTTGAGGCTCTGCGGGCGAAAAACGTGCAGGGTATTGTAGACCTGACACCGGGCATCCGCTCTCTTCAGGTGCATTACAACCCCGACGTACTGCCCCTGCCGGAGCTGATGACGCTCCTGCATGAAATTGAACAGGCACTGCCCGAGAATGATGATGATATCGAGGTGCCCAGCCGTATCGTAACCCTGCCGCTGTCGTGGGATGACGAGCAGGCGCGTCTGGCCATGCAGCGTTATCAGGAACTGGTGCGGCCCAATGCGCCATGGTGCCCGTCAAACATCGAGTTCATTCGCCGGATCAACGGGCTTTCCTCGATTGAGGATGTGAAGGACATTATCTTCAACGCCTCTTATCTGGTTATGGGGCTGGGCGATGTTTATTTGGGCGCGCCGGTGGCGACACCGGTTGACCCCCGGCACCGCCTGGTCACCACCAAATACAACCCGGCGCGTACATGGACACCCGATAACGTGGTGGGCATTGGCGGCAGCTATATGTGCATTTACGGCATGGAAGGGCCGGGCGGGTATCAGCTCTTTGGCCGTACCATTCAGGTGTGGAACACATGGCGCAGCACGGATGCGTTTGCGCCCGGTCGTCCATGGCTACTGCGCTTCTTTGACCAGATCCGCTTCTACCCTGTCTCGCATGATGAGTTGATGGAAGCGCGCGCCGCCTTCCCGCATGGGCGTTTTCCCGTGCAGATCGAGGAAACGACGTTCAGCCTGAAGGCATATCGTGCGTTCCTGAGCGAGCATGAAGAGGAAATCCGTATCGCCAAGGATCGCCAGCAGGCGGCGTATGAGGTGGAGCGGCAGGACTGGATTACCAAGGGGCTGGATACGTTTGAAGAGGAAGTCACCACCCCTCAGGCGGAAGAAAGTGCCCTGCCCGAAGGCCATGCCGCTGTGGATAGCCCGGTGCCGGGCAGCGTGTGGCAGATTCCCGTGGCCGTGGGCGATCGCGTAGCCGTGGGAGATGCGGTGGTCATTATCGAATCCATGAAGACGGAAATGAAGGTGGTTTCTCCCGTCGCGGGTGAGGTGGTGGAAATCCTGTGCCGCAAGGGGCGCGAGGTGCGCGGTGGTGAGCGCGTTATGGTGATCCGCACAGAAAACTAGCACAAACCCATGGCGCGGCCTGCTGTCGCGCCATGGTGGACAGGGAATCAGGAGAGGGCATCATGACTTTGCCAGCCATGCTACAGATTGATGAAATCCTTGCCGCGTACCGCTCTGGTGCGCTGCGTCCGACCGCGCTGGTAACAGAGGTGCTGGAGCGGGTTGACGCCTATGCCCTCAAGGACCCCGCAGTGTGGATCACCCGTGCGGGGCGCGAAAAGCTTCTCGCCCGTGCGGCGTTTCTTGAAACCCAGCCGGTAGACAGCCTGCCGCTTTATGGCATTCCCTTTGCGGTCAAGGACAATATCGACGTTGCAGGCTACCCCACTACGGCGGCCTGTCCCGATTTTGCCTATGAGCCGCAGGCCAGTGCCGAGGTTGTGGCCCGGCTGGAAGCCGCGGGCGCTATCATGATTGGCAAGACCAATCTTGATCAGTTTGCCACCGGGCTGGTGGGCACGCGCTCACCTTACGGCCAGCCGCATTGCGTGTTTGATGATCGGTACGTCTCCGGTGGTTCCAGCTCCGGCTCGGGTGTTGCTGTGGCTGCGGGGCTTGTCTCGTTCTCGCTGGGGACAGATACGGCGGGTTCGGGCCGGGTGCCTGCGGCTATTAATAATATTGTCGGCCTCAAACCCACACGCGGCGCGCTAAGCTCGACCGGCGTGGTCCCTGCCTGCCTGTCGCTGGATTGTGTGTCCATTTTCGCAACCAGCGTTGCCGATGCCCTGAAGGTGGAGGCGCAGGCCGCCGCGTGGGATGCCGCGGCACCCTATTCACGCCCGATGGCGCACCATGCCCTGCCACAGCAGACCTTCCGCTTTGGTGTGCTGGCGGAAAAAGACCGCTTTTTTGATGGTGATGCGCAGAACGCTGCCCTGTACGAGCAGGCGATCAGCCGGTGCGAGGCCCTTGGCGGCACCGCAGTAGAACTGGATTACACCCCCCTGCGCGAAACAGCGGAACTGCTTTACGGCGGGGCGTTTGTGGTGGAGCGTCTGGCGGCGATAGAGCCTTTCTTTACCGCGCATGAGGCGGCCATGGACCCGACTGTTGCGGGTATTATCGGCTCTGCCAGACGTTATAGTGGTGCGGATGTGTTCCGCGCGGCTTACCGCCAGCATGAATTGCAGCAGGTAGCAGCCGATATGTGGCAGCAGTTCGATGTCATGCTGCTGCCCACCATGCCAAGGGTTGTCAGCCGTGAGGAAGTGGCGGCACAGCCGGTAGCGGCCAACAGCCTGCACGGGGTGTATACCAATTTCGTCAATCTGCTGGACATGTCCGCCTGTGCGGTGCCTGCGGCTTTCCGCGATGATGGTCTGCCCTTTGGCGTAACCTTTGTGGCACCCGCTTTTGCCGATCATGATCTGGGCCTGCTGGCCGGACGTTTCCATGCCGCCAGCCAGACCGGGGCGGGGCTGGCGCGTGTAGCCATTGGTGCAGGTGATGAGGCTCCCCGCCCCGCGGCGGAAGGCACGCTGCGCCTTGCTGTTGTGGGGGCGCATCTCAAGGGGTTGCCGCTGCACTATCAGCTTGAGCAGGAAAACGCCGTTCTGGTGCGCACAACCCGCACAGCACAGGATTACAAGCTGTTTGCTCTGCCTGCCTCCGTACCGCCCAAGCCGGGCCTGTTCAGGCAGCCCGGTTTTGAAGGCCCCGGTCTGGAAGTGGAAATTTACGAACTGTCAGCTTCTGGCTTCGGGCGGTTTGTTGCCTCGGTTCCGCAACCAATGGCTATCGGGCGCATTACCCTTGCAGACGGGCAGGAAGTGGATAGCTTCCTGTGTGCCGAGGCGTTTGCCAGCAAGGGGCAGGATATTACGGAACTGGGTGGGTGGAAGGCCTACCTGAAGACCGTGCAGGCCGGATAAGGCCAGCGAGCTAATACCCCATGGCGGGGGAAGGAGCCACCTGCGCATAGGTGGCCCTTTCCCTGCTGGGGCGAATTGCTCCATGATGGCGTCAGGCCGCCATGGAGGATGGTTTTTCCCGGCAGGTTTGTGGGCCTGTATGGGGGAATGGTTTGTCTATATTGTTCCTTTTACGGAATAACATTGAAGGAGAGTCATGCAGATGAAGACCAAGACCATGGGATCCAGGTTTCGCAACTTTCTCATGACCTGCTGCCTTGTCGCGGTAGGTGGCGTGGCAGGCAGTCTGGCACAGGCCGAGGCCGCGCCGCTCCAGGTTGGTTACAGCGACTGGCCGGGCTGGGTGGCCTGGCAGGTTGCGCTGGACAAGGGCTGGTTCAAGGAAGCCGGCGTGGATGTTTCCTTCCAGTGGTTTGATTATTCTGCCTCGCTTGATGCCTTTGCCTCGGGCAAGCTCGATGCCGTAACCGCTACCAATGGCGATGTGCTGGTAACCGGTTCCGGTGGCCATAAGGGCGTGATCGTTCTGGTGGATGATTATTCCAACGGTAACGACATGATTATCGGTGCGCCGGGTGTGACCAGCGTAAAGGACCTCAAGGGCAAAAAGGTTGGCGTTGAACGCGGTCTGGTGGACCACCTGCTGCTGCTTAACGCCCTGCAGACCGCCGGGATGAAGGAAACCGACATCACGCTGGTTGATACCAAGACCAACGAAACCCCGCAGGTTCTGGCTTCGGGCGATGTGTCGGCCATTGGTGCGTGGCAGCCCAGTGCCGGGCAGGCGCTGCGGCAGGTGCCGGGCTCACGCCCGATCTATACCTCTCATGACGCACCGGGCCTGATTTACGACGTGCTGGCAGTTGACCCGGCAAGCCTCAAGGCCCACCCGGATGACTGGAAAAAGATCGTAGGCGTGTGGAAGCGCGTTGTGGCGTTTATTGAAGACCCCAAGACCCAGCCGGAAGCACTGGAAATCATGTCCCGCCGCGTGGGGCTTGAAGCGTCCAGCTACAAGAAGCTGCTCAAGGGCACGCATCTGCTGACGCTCGAAGACGACGTGAAGGTTTACGAACGGAACGACACGCTGGCTTCCATTTATGGTTCGACCCAGAATGCCGATAACTTCAACGTGAAATACGAGGTCTACAAGACCCCGCAGAACATCGACACCTATATTGACCCGGCCCTGATTCACGCACTGGTCAAATAAGCCTTTTCCTTGCAGGATATGGTCTGGGGCGGGGTTGTATAAACCCCGCCCTTTTTGTTTTGGTAGGGGCTCAGGGCGCGGCTTTGACCTGCCATACAACGCCCCCCACATCGTCTGCCACCAGCAGGGCCCCCAATCCATCAACCGTTAGGCCCACGGGGCGGCCATGAGCATGGCTGTTGTCAGGGCTGAGAAAATTCCCGAGCACTTCTGTTGGTGGGGCCATGGGCTGGCCGTCGGCAAAGGGGATGTAAATCACCTGATAACCGCTTTTTGGGCGACGGTTCCATGAGCCGTGCTGGGAAATGAAAACCCCATGCCGCCATGTTTCGGGCAGGGCTATGGCATTGGCGGAAAACGCCAGCCCGAGTGAGGCCGTATGTGGCCCAAGCGCGTAATCGGGCACAACGGCGCTGGCCACGAGGTCGGGCCGCTGCGGTTGCACGCGCGTATCCACATGCTGGCCGTAATAGCTGTAGGGCCAGCCATAGAACGCACCGGGCCTGACGGAGGTAATGTAGTCAGGCACAAGGTCACTACCGATTTCATCGCGTTCGTTCACCGCAACCCAGAGCGCGCCGGTCTGGGGTTCCCATCCCAGACCGTTGGGGTTGCGCAGGCCTGTGGCGTAAGGGGTTAGCGCACCTGTTGCCAGTTCGAGCCGGGCGATCTGGGCGCGGCCTTCTTCGGCCTCTATGCCGTGTTCGGCTACATTGCTGTTGGAGCCGACCGTAACATACAGGAACCGCCCATCCGGGCTGGCCAGCAGGTTTTTGGTCCAGTGGTGGTTATAGCCTGCTGGTAGGTCGGCCACCTTGGTGCCGGGGTCATGTACGAAGAGCGTGCCCGGCGTGTAGGGAAACGCCACGATGGAATCGGCATTGGCGACATAGAGCGTCTGCCCCACCAGTGCCATGCCAAAAGGGGAGCGCAGATGGTCAAGAAACACCGTGCGCGTATCGGCGGTGCCATCGCCATTCGTGTCCCGTAGCAGAACGATCCGGTCGGGGCTTTTTTCTCCTGCTCCGGCCCAGCCCATGACAAAACGGGCCGCTTTGTTTTTGAGTGTATCGATATCCGTGCCGGGCGAATTGGTTTCAGCCACCAGAATGTCGCCATTCGGCAGGGTATAAAGCCAACGCGGGTGATCCAGCCCGGTCGCAAAGGCATGAACCGCCAGCCCGCGGGCCGGGTGCGGTGTTTGCTCCTTTTCCCAGCCAACGGGGGTTGCGACATTGATTGTGGGAACCAGCGTGGGGTTGGGGG